>QHXE01001074.1 GCA_003222835.1 Acidobacteriota bacterium
CTTAACCATCGCCTGTGCAGCGCCTGCTGTGCTTAGCCAGGCGCCGCCGGTGCCTTTGCCGCGTCCCAGCCAAAAGGCCAGTGTGATGCAGACGATCGGCGTGACCGATGTGACTATCATCTATAGTCGTCCGCCCGTGAAAGGACGAACGATTTTCGCTGACGCTCCGCCTTCGATGGCCGCGCGCGCCAAAGGCGAAGCGACTCTCGATAATCAAAACCTACGACAAAAGGGCGAACCGATCGTGCCGTGGGGCCACGTGTGGCGCACGGGCGCGAACGAGGCCACTGAATTCATCGCCACTGATGATGTGGTCATCAATGGCCAGCCACTAAAGGCAGGAACCTACAGCCTGCACACAATTCCCGACAAGGATGAATGGACCGTCATCTTCAACAGCGATCCGGGACAGTGGGGCAGCTTTTCTTATGAGTCGGCAAAAGACGTTTTGCGCGTCAAAGCCAAACCGCAGATGGTCGCCGACAATCAGGAATGGCTGATGTATAGCTTCGATCCGGTCACCGACAATTCGGCACAGGTCAATATTCGTTGGGAGAAGATGCGCGTTCCATTTACCGTCGAAGTGAAAGACGTTAAGGCGACGACGCTGGCGAGCGCTCCAAAACAAGGACACTGACGAAGGCATGCGTTGGCTGGACCAATCAATCAAAGTCAAAGAGACTTTCCAGAACCTTTCGGCCAAGGCGCGGGCGCTCTTTAGCGCGGGGCGCAAGGATGAAGCTCTTGCTCTCGCCGATCAGGCAATCGCCAAAGGCAAGGCCGATAAGGTCGATACTGCGACTTTCGAAAAACAAGTGGCCGACATGAAAGCCGGTAAGATGTAGACAAGACGCTGCGGATGAGGGCCTGGTTCGGTGGCTCTTTCACGCCAACTGGCGAGAGATGTCTTAAAGGCAGAGGACGGTGAGGTATCCGCAAAGGTACGCAGAGGTATTCACTCTCTGCGCCCTCTATGAGAACCTCCACGTCCTCTGCGGTAAGACACTGCTCAGTTTTGAAAATCCACCATTCACATTATCAAAAACATGCACGCTCTATGAACGGGCCGTGCTTCGTCACGAAAACCTACTCGGGTTTATCTTTACTTCCCGTTAATGTCTGCTGTCTCAACGCGGCCGCACCGATCAATCCACCCATGCCCATCGATTCGACGGCGCTGCTCGGAACCAACATCAACGCGCCCTTCTCTTTCAGCCCTTCGTAGAGCATATTCATCGCGCGCAGATGCAGCGCTGTCGGGTTATCGCGATAAGACTCTGCGGCTTTGCCGAACTGTGAAGCGATTTCGACTTCCGCCTGGGCCAGGATTACGCGGGCCGCTTTTTCGCGCGCGGCTTGCGCTTCACGCGACATCGCGTCCTGTAGAGAGGCGGGGATAATTACGTCACGCATCTCCACTGACTGCACCGTCACGCCCCAGGGATTTGAGCGTTCATCAATCAGTTTCTGCAATTCGTCTTCGATGCGCTCGCGTCCACGCAGCAAATCACTCAAGGAGGTGCGACCGATGATGTCGCGCAGAGCGGTTTGCGCAGCCCAACTTACTGCGGCCGGATAGTTTTGCACCTCGAGCGCAGCTTTCTCCGGATCGTAAACCATCCAAAAGAGCACAGCGTCTACATTCACCGGCACGGTGTCGCTGGTCAACGTCTCTTCAGCCGCGAAGGCGGTCGTGATTACGCGCTGATCTATCCACGCCGAGACCTGATCGACAAATGGAATAAGCCAGAAGAGACCCGGCCCTCGCAAGCCGATGTACTTGCCCAGACGAAGGATCACGGCGCGTTCCCATTGCCGCGCGATTTTCGGCGATTGCGCCAGCAGCAATCCCAACAGCACGCCGACAATCGCGCCGCCAGGATTCAACGTCCAGAGCGTAGTCAGAGCGCCAAGCGCGATCGGCGCCAACAGTGCGAGCACTGCGACAAAGTTAAGTCGGGGCGCAGTCGGCGCCGGCAAATTGCTACGCGTCTCAATCAAACTCTGCTGAATATTACCCATGTTCTT
>QHXE01000298.1 GCA_003222835.1 Acidobacteriota bacterium
AGTGTTCGACGCGTTTAGGTTCCTCTCCGCTGATCCATCCGGTCGGGAACGCACGCGAGCGAACTTCGGCGGAAGCGCTTGTTGTTTGTTACCCGCTAGGAATGCGGCCAGAGATCGTTTTAAGCAGGTATCTGGTAGGGGGGAATTTAGGGGGTAACGGGCGCCCCTGATTTCCTAACAGCCTGATTCTATTCGCCGAATCGCCTGAGTTAGGTTCCTCTCCCGGGCATTCTCCGTTTATTTTCTTTTATAATCAACAACTTAGAACGATCCACAAGAAAATCAAACTCTCCGTTCCGTGGGTCGGGCGCAGTGTACGTGAGCCGCCGCAAGACGGTAGCGAATCATAGAACGATCGAGCTGATCGCATTACGGTTGCGAGACGGCTTGAGTCGGCGAGTTTTATCTTCGCCTTCAGACGATGGAAGCCTGAACTCCGGCGGCATTCGGCAGAAACAATGGCTTCCGTGGGTGTCAACGGACGCCGCTCGTCCGTGAGCTGTTAGCCAAGACAATTCTTGTACGGGTTGACCGTCGCCGATCGGCCAAAAGCTGTCTTCGTTGGTTCTGGAATCCCCGCTGCAGAGCGGACGTTCCGCGGAGCCTAAATGCCCGAGACCGCCCGGCTCTTGATCTCGATGAACCGCATCCACGAACATGCCAAAGCGTCGAAGGGGGATCTTCATGAGTGGCGGCTGGCTGCAGGGCGCGGGACTGGCGATCGGCGGTGATGGGAGCGGCGGTTGAGTCTGGCGCCTCGGCTGGCGATGTGGGCGGTAGGGGTAGCCGTTGTTGTGGTTGTTCTGGTGTGCCTCGCCCTGGTATCTGCCCCATACGTCTTCGCCGAATTGTCGGCTTGGTTGGAGCCCCACGCGATCATCGATCCGGCGGAGCCGGACCTCGGCGAGGGGCGCATGGTGGATGACTACTGGGCCGTGCAACACATCGACGCGAACACGTACGCGCTCGGTGAGCCACGTTACTACCAGGCTAATTACACGTATCTCATTCTCGGTGGACGACGGGCGCTGCTGTTCGATGCCGGCTCGGGCACACGCGACATCACCGGCGTCGTCACGAGCCTGACGCACCTGCCGGTGACGGTGATGCCATCGCATCTGCATTTCGATCATACCGGTGCAATCGCACCTTTCACGTCGGTCGCGATGATAGATCTGCCCGACACCCGCGCCGACGTCACGAGTGGCAGGTTAACCCCTAGCCGCTATGAATACCTCGGCATGATCGATGGCCGAGTGACCCCCACATTCAGAGTGACCGAGTGGTTTAAGCCCGGCACAACGATTGATCTCGGCGGGCGCGTGCTGCGGATCCTACATGTGCCAGGCCACACGCACAGCTCAGTCGCTGTGTATGATGCGGGAACGCATCAGCTCTTTGCTGGGGATTTAATCTACCCCACGACGCTGTACGCGTTCCTGCCGGGAGCGAGCCTCTCGGAATATCGGGCGACGACGCGAGAACTACTCGCGACGCTGCCCGCCGATACAAAAATCTGGAGTGCGCACTGCTGTCGCGTCGGCGAGCGTACATCAGCGCCCTGGCTGACCATGACTGATCTGCGCGATCTGAATACCGCGCTAACCGCGATCCAATCAGGGGAGTCGCATAGCACAGGTTTTTTCCCGCGGCGGTTTCCGGTCAATCAGCAGATGACGCTGGCTACCGGCTTCCCTTGGAATAATCGCTGAGTCGAGTTCAGAGAGTCAGGGGCGGCGAATGTGAATGCCTACGAACGCCCGTTCGCGACCGGAAGCAACGGGTCAAAACCGGGTCGTAGCCGGGGAATCGGGGCCACCGCGCCCGACAGGTGGGTCCCGGCCATGACCCGCCACTCACGACCATCCTCCACTTCTCTGCAAAGGAGTCACTTCGATACGGTGGTCTCTGGAGTCATAGAAGGACGCGGGACTTGGCATCTATTGATTTTGCCCCGCAAGCGGGAGCGCACTGCGCGAGAGTTATGGGTGTCTCATTCCGACCGCGATGCAAAAAGCAGTCCGTGCCGAGCGCCGATGGCCGGCAACTTTGCCAAGTCACGGGGCACTTCAGTTACCTCGCGGTGGAGCTCCCTGAAGAATGCTTCTGCGTGTGCCGGTACGTCGAAGATCAGCATGCGCGCAGCCACTTGTGAGACGCCATGGAAAGCGTGCATGGCCCCGCCCGGTGCGTAGATGAAGTCGCCGGCGCGGACCCGTTCCCGGCGCTCCCCGATCTGGAATTCCACTTCGCCCGCGATCACGAAATACGCCTCGTCCCATGGATGCTGATGGGGCGGCGGACCGGCATTCGTGGGAATGACGTTTTCCATGAGCGACCAAGCGTGATGGGTGTCCCCGGCACGGCATAGAAAGCGCACAGCGACTCCGAGGACGTTGAGTGTTTCGCCTTCAGCTGCGCGGACTACGGAAACGGAAGGAGTCACTGCGGTTACTCCTGACTAGCGGTTCAACCAGTGAGCCAGCCGGCAAATTCGAGCCATTGGGCTGAGCCGCCGATCACCAGGCGGAGCGGCTGCGAGGCGATGAAGAACAGCCCGCCCCAGAGCGTGGCGGGCTGAACGCGTTTGAGCGTGACAAGGTCGTAGGCCGCCATTGCAACCAGGAAGAGGTCAGTTGCACCAAAAAAGGCGACCGGGCCGAGCGAGGAGATCACCGGAAGGCGTGAGACGGCCGCCGTGACGAGTTCGAGCGTCGCGATCAGCACGAGCCGTTTGTGAAGGGGACTGCGGCGACGCCAATACAATGCCGCGGCAATTAACAGGCCGAAGACCACCATCCCGACGAGAGGCACGGCGAGAAATACTAATGGCGGAACACCGTGATCCGCCTGGAGCCCGTCTGCCGTGCGCGTGATGGCCACTACGGGACCAAGCAACATCAGTACCACGGCTAACCCCGCGCCGACGACGCCCAAACGTCGGTGCAAATCGGTGCGGTGCGCCGCCACGAGCGACGTCTGCGTCACCAACAGAACCATCCACCCCGTGAAGGCAATTCCGTGCCAGCGCAGCAGCGGAGTGAGCGCGAACGGCGAATCAAATGCGCCGTTCAAGTAATAGGAACGCGCAAAGCCAGCGAATACCGTGAGGGTGAGCGCAACCGCCATGCCGCTGAAGAACCGCCGCTCGCGCCGCATGACCAGGCCGACGGAACTGGCGCGCGAGCGAAGTTCCGTTTCTGGCACACCGATCGCAGAATTCGGCGAGGCCTCAATAGCTGCGCTGTGTTGTAGAGACATTGCCGTCAGGCCTTTTGTGACTTCGAATTTCGCAAGACCTTTTCACGAGCGGCATTCAGCATCATGCCCATCGCCATTGCAGAAGCTTTGCCAGCCTCTTCGCCCGACAGTCCCCAGTAGTCTTTCATCGTCCACAAAGCGGTACCTGAGACGAGGAGATGAACGACGGCGGCAATCCACTTCGCCTCCCGCGGAGGAAGGCCGCGTGTTGCCTCGGCAACTGCCGCCTTGATACCCGCCTTGCGCTCCTCGACGTTGCTGAGGCGGAAGTCGCGTCCCTGCGGGCTGAGCCACAAGGCGCGACAGAGCTCCTCGTCCTTTTCGAAAGCGGGAAAGGTGCGCAACGGTTGCGCCAGAAGATCCCGTTCGGTTTGCGGGATGGCACCGAAGCCGGTGCGCTGGGCATACCACTCCCACAGGCCCTGCAGCAGTGCGTCTTTGCTAGGAAAGTGCCGGTAGACCGTTCGCTCTGTCACGCCCGCTTGCTCCGCGAGCGCCGCATAGGAGAACTGCTGAAGACCGCGGTCTTCCATCAACTTCCCCGCGGCGTCCAGGATACGTTGGCGCGTAGCCTCCTTCTGCTCTTCGCGAAGCGGGCTCTCGTATGCAGATGACAGCGTTACTGTCTTCATGTCAGCCACTCTGACATTGATGGAGCCGGCTGTCAAGGTGAAACGCTTCGAGGTGCTGTTGGAACGGCATCCGCCCCGCTGCGCCGCCTCTCATCGCGCCGCCGCGGCGGCGCAGACACTGCGCCGTCAACGAAATTCCTGCTAGTAGTGCAGTGATGGATAACGCTGCCGGCTAATCGAACCGAGCGGGACTCCGACGCCGAATGAATGGCCGGTGCATACATAATGAGTGACCGCTTACGAGACCGCCATCTGTCCGGTCTGGGTCAGGTAGCGACCTTGCGTGGATTCGCCATCGTCGGGGGTCGCTGACCGGCCAGGAGCAGACATACTCGTGGCGGTTTCAATTTTCCCTAAAGCGGCCAGTCGCGTGTGAGGGAAGGCTTTGTAGCGCGGGTTCCTTCCGGGCTCCGTAGCTGCGGGTCGCCCTTGGACTTCCCAAGATTTCGTGGACGCCTCAGTGCCGTGATCCCGCAGACTCAAAGACCTCAGGGCTCACGCCGCCAAGGTGAGTATGGCGGCGCCTCGGATTGTAGAAGGCTTCGATGTACTCCGCGATCTCGCCACGTGCAATCGCTCGATTCTTGTAGATCTTCTTCTTGATATGTTCCTTTTTCAAACTGCTAAAGAAGGATTCGGCGACGGCGTTGTCCCAGCAGTTGCCTCGGCGGCTCATGCTAGGTACGAGGCGATTGGTGCGGCAGAAGCGTTGCCAGCCGTCGCTACCGTATTGAGATCCCTGATCCGAATGAATGATGGTCTTCCTCGGCCGACGACGGCGAACCGCCATCAGCACGGCGTCGAGCACGAGTTCTTTTCTGATGTTCGGCCCTACCGCCCAACCAACGATCTTTCTCGAGAAGAGGTCCATGACAACTGCCAGGTAGAGCCAGCCTTCCCAGGTGCGGATGTAGGTAATGTCGGTAACCCAAGCCTTATTCGGCTTGCCCACGTCGAACTGGCGCTGGAGAACATTCGGAGCGAGCTCGGAGGGTTTAGCGCCGAATTTGGGCTTCCGGCTGTATCCGCGCACAGGACGGATCTTGTTGACACGCATGAGACGTGCAACGCGGTGCTTGCTGCAAGTCTCTCCCGCCTCACGCAAGTCCAGGAAGACTCTGGGCGATCCATAGATTCCATGACTCGCGTTGAACGACGCGCGGATCAGCTTCAGAAGCCGCGCATTCTCGATCGCCCGGCGGCTCTGAGGTCCCTTCAGCCACGCGTAATAGCCGCTGTGCGTAACCTCCAGAACCCTGCACATCTGTCGGACCTCGTACTGGCGGCGATGGGTCCTGATGAACTCATAGACTCGCCGCGTCCTTCCCGAGCTGAACTTCGTGGACATCGCAGCTCCTTGGCGCTCCCTTGAGCGTCAAATTTACGTGTCCACAAAAACCTGGGAAGTCCACACTCTATGACGTCCCACGTAAGAGCGGTGGCCAAAGCGATATACACGACTGCCGCGATCACCGAGTGAAGAATAAATCGGCGATTCGCAATCCAAGCGGCCAAGTACCCTGGAAGCCCCACCTGCAAGATGCACATGAGCAACATGACCACAATGGGCAAGGGATGCCGGAAGTAGTCGTGTGGGGGTGACCCGCGCGTGATGTGATCGTAGATAAGGATTTGGTAGTACGGAACCAGCACCAACAGCAAG
>QHXE01000299.1 GCA_003222835.1 Acidobacteriota bacterium
GTTTTTGTAAGTGGGCGCGGCGCCGTTGCGATGGAACCAGATGTGATGCTTCCGCGGCATCTCGCCTAATTTATGGTAATACGGCATAACTGCTCCTTTAGATTAACGTTAACTCCTCCCCTCTCCTCTTTCTAAGAGGAGAGGCGAAGTCAGTTCGCAAACTTGCTCCCAAAAGTCGCCACGGCACGCCCCCTTCGCCTCTCCCCTCGAAGGGGAGAGGATTAAGGTGAGGGGTGAACTCTCTAAATGTTTGCATTTTACAAATTGCCTCGCCGCTCCTGCTCTTTCTCGAGCGCCTCGAAGAGCGCCTTGAAATTTCCTTTCCCAAAACTCTTGGCGCCTTTGCGCTGGATGATTTCGAAGAACAATGTCGGGCGGTCCTCCACCGGCTTGGAAAATATCTGGAGCAAATAACCTTCGTTATCGCGATCGACCAATATTCCGAGTCGCTTCAACGGCCCCAGATCTTCATCGATGTGGCCAACGCGCTCCGGCAGCGTGTCGTAATAAGTTGACGGAATGTTGAGAAACTCGAGCCCGCGCTTTTGCAGTTCGGTCACCGTTTTCACAATGTCGTTGGTCGCGATCGCGATGTGTTGGACGCCTTCGCCGTCGTAAAATTCGAGATACTCTTCCACCTGCGATTTCTTTTTGCCTTCGGCCGGCTCATTGATCGGAAACTTCACAAAACCGTTGCCGTTGCTCATCACCTTGCTCATGAGCGCTGAGTATTCGGTCGAAATATCTTTGTCGTCGAAACTGAGAATGTTTCGAAACCCCATCACGTCCTCGTAAAATTTCACCCACGGATTCATCTGGTTCCAACCGACGTTGCCGACGCAATGATCGCAATAGAGCAAGCCGGTCTCTTTCGTTTCGAATGACGACTCCCATTTCTCGAAGCCGGGCATGAACGGGCCAGTGTAATCGTCGCGCTCGACGAACACGTGCACGACTTCGCCGTAAGTGTGAATGCCGCTCATCACCACTTTGCCGTGCTCGTCCTTCAACGTTTTGGGTTCGAGGTAACTTTTGCCGCCGCGCTTGGTCGTTTCTTTCCAGGCCGAGGTCGCGTCTTTGACTTTGAGCGCGATCACTTTCACGCCGTCGCCGTGTTTCTGAACGTGATCGGCGATTTCATTGTTAGGCCGAAGCGGCGTGGTCAGAACAAACGTCAGCTTATTCTGTCGAATGGCGTAACTGGCGCGATCTTTGACTCCGGTCTCTGGGCCACTATAGGCCAGACTTTGAAAGCCGAAGGCGCTCTTGTAGAAATGCGCCGCCTGCTTCGCGTTCCCGACATAAAATTCGATGTAATCGGTACCCTCAAGCGGCAAAAAATCTTGCTCCGCTGCCGAAGCACCCTTCTTTTTTGGAGCAGCAATTGTCGTTGCCATAAAATTACCTCCGCGTTTTCTCGCGCTAAGCGCGCCTTCTAAATATAAGATGGGCGACCACACCCCGCAAGACTATGCGCGACCGCCTGGCTTGAGCGGAGCCATCGCCGCGCGTCGCGTAAGCGCCAACACTCTAATCCTGTTGTTTTTATTTCAGCGTGATCGGCTGCTTCGCTTCTTCAACGATTTTTTCAAAACGCGGGTCGCCGCGAAGCGGGTCCCAGTACGGCAACAGTTTCAACCCGCCATAGCTAAGATCGCTCGGGCGGCGGATGATGCTGGCAAGCTGTTCGCACGCGAGATCTTTGTCGCCGACCCACGCAGCGATCACCGCCAAATACTCAATCATGGCCGGGCCATCCATTGCATCTTTTTCCACGGGAAGAAGTTCCACCGCGCGCCGGCCCTCGCGCAGCGCTTCCTCTTTTCGATCCAGACCGGCGTCGATCAAACCGAGCACGCACAATCCCTCAGCGTAATTTGGTTGAGCTTGGACGATTTTCTGCTGCTCCGCACGCGCAGCAGTGAAAGCCGCCCGCGCATCGTCGTCGTCTTTCGCCATGCGAGCGATAACGCCTTCTATTAATGGCCGATTAAAACGAACATTGCTCCACCCGGGGGCAATATCGTTTTCACCTAGTGCGATTAAGGCATCTTTTGCAGCAGCGCCGTCGTGTTCGGCCAGTGCGCATGAGAGCCAACGACCAGCGATACTCTGTGCCGCGCCGGGATTTGTGGCCCTAATTGAATCGAGCATTTGATGCAAGGGTCGGGTATCGGCTTTCCAATCCAACTCTACGCCCGCACGCGCTACCTTCGCATTGACATCGTTCGGCACGATGGCCAATAAGCGATCCCACGCCGATTCTTCCTCAGCATAGCGCCGAAAATAGTCATAATTAAGCACAATCTGCTGCAGCGTTCGAGCGTTGCGCGGGTCGAGCGCAATCGCACGCTGGAGGTTTCCTATGGATTCTGCCCAGCGCCCTTGGCGCCTCTGGATGTAGCCCGTCAGCTCGAATACTTGGGAATCATTCGGCAAGCTCTGGCGGGCAACTTCCAGTTCAACCAAAGCGCCGTCGTAATCGAGGTATCCGTTATAAAGATTTTGCGCATGCGCCAAGTGCGCTTCCCCTGCATCCGGACGAAGGCGAAATGCCGCCTGGACGGCCGCTTCCGCTAACGCCAGACGCGCCGGTGTATGGTCGAGGCCGAAGAAAAAAAGACCGTCATGAGTGTAGGCGAGCTGGCAATAGGCTTGGAGAAACGATGGGTCATGCGCGACAGCCTGGTTAAGAAGATCGGCCGCCTGCAGTAAATCCGCTTTCCCAGTGCTGCTATTGGGCGCCGTGAGAAGAAGATTTTTGGCACGGGTGTAGAGATCGAACGCGGCGATGTCGCTCGTCGGGGGACGCTCGATCGCGCTCTTTTCGCTTGGCGAAAGTTTGGCCTGCAACTGGTCAGCGATCGTCTTCGCGATCTCACTTTGAATCGCGAACACGTCCGCGAGATCGCGGTCATAGGTTTGGCCCCATAGATGCGCGTCGGTGCGCGCATCGACCAACTGCGCGTTGACCCGCACGCGATTGCCCGCGCGCTGAACGCTTCCTTCCAGCAGATGCGCCACCCCGAGTTGCTCCCCGATCTCGCGCAGATTGCGCGCGACTCGAGTCTTATATTGCATCACCGAAGTTCGGCTGATCACCTTCAAATCAGCGATCCTCGCCAGATTAGTAAGAATCTCATCCTGCACGCCGTTGGCAAAGAACGCGTTTGCTTTTTCCTCGCTCAGGTTTTCGAAAGGCAAGACGGCGATGCTTTTCTCCGGAATAACTGATGTCGAGATTGTCGATTTCCTCGAAATGACAATGAAACCGGTGACGATGGCAGCGAATAAAAGCAATGTAGTGGCGAATGCGGTCCAACGCGCGTAGGTACGATACTTTTCAAGGGCTCGAAATTTTTCTGGAAGCTGCGGATTTCCCACTTCGTTGGAGAAAAGGTTGGTCACGCCAACATGCACGCCATGTTTCACGTCACACGTGCCAAGGTCGTGCAAGAGGGGTCGCCATTGGTCGTATTCTTCCAAATCCTCGGCGACATGCTTCGAAATCAGAATGTGTCCAGCATCGCCGCAGTCCATCACGCGCTGCGCCATGTTAATGCCAGCGCCGGCGAGATTGGCGCGTTCATTCACATCGATGACACCGCTCACCGGTCCACTGTGCACTCCCATTCGCAGCGGCAAATGCAGATGCGCAACGCGACTCACCTCAATCGCGCATTGCACCGGCGCTTCCGGACTCGTGTAAAAAACCAATGCCATGCCATCGCCCGTTGGAATTTTGATCAGTCGATCAGCCGCTTCAGCTTTTCGAAATTCGTCCGACGCGCGAACCGCTTGATTCAGCTCGTCCACCGCGGCGCGTTGCTCATTCATCGAAAGCTTCGAATAACCAACGATGTCAATGAACAAGACATGCGCGATTTCGAGCTCGATCTCTTTCTTGATCTCAGAAGCCATGCAACGAGATTATTTCAGCGCGAGCGAGGCGGCGATCTTGTCAAACCGCGGATCGCTGCGCAGCGGATCGAGACTCGGGTTCACCCCCAGTTGCAACGCAAACCAATTCGGCTCCGCTACCATTTTCGGCAGCCACGCAAATGCTTCTTCGAAGTTTCGCGCACGCAGATGCGCGAAAACGTAGTGCGCGGCCGGTACGTAAGTGCCCGAGGAACGCTTGCGATCGAGATCAGTCAGTTGTCGTTCTGCGAGAGCCCGAACTGCGGCTTCGAAGCCGGCCTTCGCAAACACCTGCTCGAGCATGCGCGCGTGTTCGGCTTGTCCGCTTAGGTTTAACGCCGCTGTCCATTGCGTGATCGCTTCGTGTTTCATTCCTTTCTTCGCGCAAACGTTGCCGAAGCTTTCGTGCGCGGCCGCGTAGTTGGGAAATAATTCCAGCGTTTTGGCCAGTTGGGCAGCGGCCCGATCGTAATCGCGGCTGAAGAAAAGGATGGTGCCGAAGTGCAGATTGTTTCCTGGAAAAAACGGGTCGAGTTCCATCGCTTGGTTTTGCTGGGCGATCGCTTCTTCAAATCGTCCGAAGTAGGACAAGCAAAGCCCGTAATGCGCAGGAATGTCTCCAAGGTTCGGGTCCAATTCAATTCCGCGACGAAACGCGCACTCCGCGGCCGTCCAGTTGCGTTTGTAATAAATCTCAACCGCGGCGAGGGCGTTGTACGCTTCGACCAGAGTATCATCAAGCTCGAGCGCTTTTTGCACGGCTTCCTCGGCGAGCGGCCAATGTTCCGGCGCAAAGATTCCGTTGGCGGAGGCCCAGGAATGATAAAGGCTTAGCCCCACGTAGGCTGGCGCGTAAGACGCGTCGAGGGCGATTGCCTGCTCAAAATATTCGCGCACCCGCTCATACCCCGGCGCATAGAAATTGCGCCAATGATGTTTGCCTTTGAGATAGAGGTCGTGCGCTTCCGTGTTTTTCGTCGGCTGCGCGGCAATGGCGCGGCGCTCTGCGCCGGTGAGTTTCGCTTGCAACGCATCCGCGATCTTTTCCGCAATGTCACTCTCGACGGCGAATATATCGTCAAGCTGTCGATCGTAACGCTCGGCCCAGAGATGCGCGTCGTTTTCAGCATCGATGAGTTGCACGTGGACGCGGACTTTGTCGCCGGCTTTGCGCACGCTGCCTTCGAGAATATTCGCGACGCCAAGTTGATTTGCGATTCCGTGAATCGGCTCGGTCGTATTCTTGAAACGTTGAGTCGATGTGCGGGAGATCACTTTCAAATCAGCAATACGCGATAACCGGGTAAGGATTTCTTCCTGAATACCGTCCGCGAAATAGGCATTTGCCTTGTCCTCGCTCAGATTCTCAAACGGCAGAACTGCAATTGATTTCCGCGGCGCGACTGCGGCGATGTCGATCTTCGCCTCGCGAGCGGCATCGCCCGTAAGTTTTTTCGGCGGCGCAGGATTACCAATTTCATTGGAAAAGAGATTAAAGAGCGTGAGCCGCAGGCCGTGTTTCACCTCAAATTCTCCGACGCTATGCAAGAGCGGCCGCCATTGCGCGTATTGCTCGAGATCATCCGCCACACGTTTCGATAACAGAATATGACCCGCATCTGCGCAATCCATTACCCGCTGCACGATGTTGATGCCGGCGCCCGCGATATTCCCCTGCTCGCTCAAATCAGCGACTTCCTTGATGGGACCGCTGTGAATTCCCATGCGCACACGCAACTCCGGATGCTTTTTCAATTCGCGCGCGATCTCTACCGCACATTTCACCGGCGCTTCCGGACTCGTGCGAAAAACGAGCGCGCCACCGTCACCGGTCGGCAAGCGCATCAATCGGCCCGCGCTCTGCGCCACTCGAAACGTTTCGGTCGCGCGCGCGATCTCGCGCAGTTTTTCCAGATGCTCAAGTTGCTCGTTAATTAGCAGTTTCGTGTACCCGACGATGTCGATGAACAAGACATGACCGATCTCGAGCTTGATCTCTTTCTTGATCTCAGTGGACATGCTTACTTCGGCACGGGCGAGGCAGCGAGTTTTTGGAAGCGCGGATCCTTCCGAAGCGGATCGAACATCGGATCGAGCCGGAGCAGCGCGGGAGTGAGCGGCACGCCC
>QHXE01001075.1 GCA_003222835.1 Acidobacteriota bacterium
ATTCATCGCAGTTCGTCTTGCCGATGATGATCGCGCCCGCGTCTAGTAATCTCTCGATCGCCGTCGCGTCATAGGGCGGGTGATAAGGACCGAGGATGCGCGAGCCGCAGGAGGTTTGCATACCGCGGACGCAGATGTTGTCTTTGATGGCAATCGGCACGCCTGACAACGATGGGATTTCGTCAGCCTTCGCCCGAGACTTGATCTTCGCGTCAATCGCGTCCGCACGTTTCAACGCACCGACTCGATCGATTTCGAGAAAGGCGTTGAGCGTGTCATTCAGCTTCTCGGCAGCATCAAGAGAGGA
>QHXE01000300.1 GCA_003222835.1 Acidobacteriota bacterium
CGATGGCCGCAAAACGCGCCGACTATTTTGCAGCCGGAACTCTAGTCGTATGGGACGTGGATTTGCTCAGCCCTGACGTCATCAAGTCCTACAATGCCGGAGATCCAGAGACACCAAAGACATTTCGGCGCGGCGAGATTGCCGATGCTGAACCAGCCGTTCCCGGTTGGAGAATCTCAGTCGATGAATTGTTTTCGTGAGACTCTAAGACGCGACCAGTAGTTCGCTCGCATGCTCGATTCCGGCTTCGTCGATCACGATCGTGCGGAAGCTTAACTCGTCACTCTCCATGAACATCTCAACCAGCGATGCGTCCTCGAGTTGGCCCTGGATCAGCGCCTCGGAAAGCGGATCTTCGACGTGCTTTTGCAAAGCGCGGCGCAAGGGGCGCGCGCCATACGAGCGATCGGCACACGTTTTATTGACAATCCACTGCTTGGCATCGTCGGCCAGCCGCACAATAAACCCGTGGTTGGACATCGTGTGGTTTAGTTGATCGACCTGCAACTGCAAAACGTCCAGCAACTCTTCGTCGCCAAGTTCGTCGAAGACGATAATTTCGTCCAACCTGTTGATGAATTCAGGATTGAAGGTTTGGCGAACCTCATTCATCACCATCTCTTCCATCTTGCCGTGCGAGACATCGGATGACCCCTGGAATCCCATCGTGCCTCTTTTCTGAATGAAGCGCGCGCCGATGTTCGAGGTCATAATGATGATGGCGTTCTTGAAATCGACGGTGTTGCCCAACGCATCGGTGAGAATCCCATCTTCGAAAACCTGCAGCAACACGTTGAAGATGTCGGGATGCGCTTTTTCAATCTCATCAAACAACAAAACTGAGTAAGGTGAACGCTTAATCCGCTCAGTCAGTTGTCCGCCTTCCTCATGTCCGACATACCCCGGCGGCGATCCGATTAGTTTCGACACCGAATGCTTTTCCATAAATTCCGACATGTCAAAGCGAATCATGGAACGCTGGCTGCCGAAAAGGAACTCGGCCAACGATCGCGCCACTTCGGTTTTGCCGACGCCCGTAGGTCCCAGGAACAAGAACGAGCCGACGGGACGGTGCGGATTCTTCAAGCCCGCCCGCGAGCGCCGAATCGCGCGCGCCAGCGCCGAGATCGCCGGTCGCTGAGATACGACGCGCTTATGCAACTCGTTCTCGATGCGGAGCAGTTTCTTGGAGTCCCCTTCTTTAAGCGAGGTGATCGGAATGCCGGTCCAGCGCGCGATCACTTCTTCGACATCGGCGCGGGTTACCTCGGCCAGGACGACCGGTTCTTCATCGTCGATAATCGGCATTTGTGCCCGGCCATACGTGGCGCGCTCCCATTCGGTCAACGAAACGGCCAGCGCATCCAGATTTCCCTGTTCGTCGCGCACGCGGAGTTTGACTCGCGCGCCGGCTTCGTCGATTACGTCGATGGCTTTATCTGGCAGAAAGCGATCGGGAATGTAACGGCTGGATTGCAACACGGCCGCTTCCAAAGCGCCTTCGCTGTAACGCACCTGATGAAAACTTTCGTAGCGCTCGCGCACGCCTTCGAGAATCTCGATCGCTTGATCCTCGGACGGCGGCGGCACTTTGACGGCTTGGAAGCGTCGCTCGAGCGAGCGATCCTTTTCGATTGACTTGCGATATTCCGCCGGTGTGGTGGCCCCAATGCATTGAATTTCGCCGCGCGACAATGCCGGTTTCAAGATGTTCGCCGCATCCAGCGAGCCTTCTGCCGAACCCGCGCCCACCAGCGTATGCAGCTCGTCTATGAAGACGATGTATTGAGGATTGTCAATTAACTCGCGCATGATCTGTTTCAGGCGCTCTTCAAACTGTCCGCGGTACTTAGTGCCGGCGACGATTAAGCTAATATCGAGCGAAAGAATCCGCTTGTTCTCCAGGAACGAGGGCACCTCGTTGCGCACGATACGCTGGGCCAGGCCCTCAACGATCGCGGTCTTGCCCACGCCCGGTTCGCCGATCAATACAGGATTGTTCTTAGTACGCCGGCAAAGTATTTGGACGACTCGTTCGATTTCATCATCACGGCCAATCAGCGGATCGAGACGGTCGTTATTGGCGTCCTCGGTCAGGTCACGAGAGAATTCCAGCAGATGCGGAATGTCCTTGCGGTGACGCGCGTCGGCGCCACTCTGTCGCGCAATCTCATCGCGCACCGCAGCCAGACGCAATCCGCGCTCGAACAGAATCTGCGCGGCCATCGAGCGCTCTTCGCGCAGCAGTCCCAACAGCAAATGCTCGGTGCCGATGTGCCGATGCTGAAGCCGATCAGATTCGTCATGCGAGAAATGAAGAACGCGCTTGGTCTCGGGCGCCAGCGGCAATTCAACCGAAGTCGGAATCCTTTCGCGCAGGATTGTGCGGCCTTCGATTTCTCGGCGGATTGATTCGATCGTGATTTGGGCACGGGGAAAGAAACGGCCGGCGAGTGTTTTGTCTTCGCGCATCAAACCGAGCAGGAGGTGCTCAGGCTCAATGGCCGGCGCGCCAAACTGTGATGCCTCGTAGCGCGCAAAGAAAATAACCCGACGCGCTTTTTCAGTATAGCGTTCGAACATCAGTTCTCCAAAAAATATGAATGCCGGGAGCGATTCGGACTCTGACTCCGAAACGCCGCGGGCATTATAGCGCAACCGCAGACATTTTCCATTTTACATTTCGTCATTTGCCGAGCTGAATCGAAAAACACAGCAGGTTCAGAGAGCCTATTTGCTGTGTGACCCGAGTGAAGATCCATTCATGGAACACTCCAAACGACAAGCGACAAATGGAAATGGAACATGAAACTCCTCTCATCGACGAGCCATGCCCATAAGCCCGACTCATTCATTCACCAGGAATCTTCGACTAATCTGACTGAGCCCTCTGTCAGATTGAATGCCTGACGGTAAGGGGCTGGCCCGGCTCATTTCCACCTAATCTCCTGTGTATCAACGACTTGCGCTCAATCTAACCTCGCTGGCACGACCCTCGCAATAGTCGCAGCGCCCGTGGAAACTCTCTGCGTGGCGTGTTCTTTCACAAGTCATGAGGCAGAGCAACTCCGAAGACGAGCAGCAATAACTCGCTGGTTTCGTTCCCCCGATAGAGAGCGAATGCTGTACGAGACGCGGCCCCAACCGAAAAGCCGCTGGCGGTTCTAATGTCGCCGGCTTAACAGGGATGAAGAAGATGAAAAGAAAAACACACGCACCCGCCATTACCTGGATCACAACCTTGGCCCTTCTGGTTTCGATGTGCGCCAGCTTTATGTTTAGTTCGCACGCCGCGGCCCAGTCGAACAAGGACAAGGAAGCTGCCACCCAACTTCAGGCGCGCGAGACCTCAAACGCGAACTATCCGATGCTCTCGAAATACGCGACCGACCTAACTCTGTTAGCGCTTCGAGGCAAGCTGGAAACACCTCGCGACCATGAGGCGGATGTCGCGCGCGTGATTGCGAGTTTGTCGGTGCCCTCAAAAGCGCCGGTCGTAGTCGGTGAATCCGATCTCGATCGCGACGCCGTTGCTCGTGGCGTAGCGATTGACTTCGCTTTCGGCGACGTGCCGGACGCTTTGCGCGGGAAACGCGTCTTTCGCTTGAGTCTTGATGCCCTGGCAAAGGGTGCGAAGACCGATGGCGAGTTCGCCGCCCGCGTGCAGGCTGTCTTCGCGGAAGCCGCCAAAGCCGAAGGTAAGGTCGTCCTCTTTGTCGATCAGCTTCACGAGTACGCCGGAGCGCGCGCGACTGCGATCGCGTCGGCAACAGTCAAGACCGCCATCGAGGCGAATCATCTTCGCATCATCGGCGGCGCCACGCCCGAAGCCTATGCCACCTATATTGCGTCAGATGAAAACGTGGCCAAGCTGTTCGAATCGATCTCGATCGATCGCGTAGTTGACAGCGCGTCGGCTTCATCCTCAGCCAAGGGCAAAGACAAGAGGCGCAGTCCGATCAATGAAGAGTTCGAAGGCGAGAAGATTTCGCCTGACATACGCGACTTGATGAAGGGCGCTGGTGGGAAAGGCCACGTCACCGCCATTCTTCAAGTTGACGACGTTAACAGTAAAGAAGTTCGTTCCCTGCTGGCGCGCTATGGCGTGCTGATTGGCGACACCATGGCCAAGCTGGGCACGATGAAAGTCGACCTGCCGGTCCAGGCCATTGAAGCATTGGCCAGGAGTAACGTCACGAATTACATCTCTCCGGACGTAAAGCTGGAATCATTCGGTCACATCACGAGCACGACCGGGACCGACCAGGTTCGCAGCCAACCTAACGGCACCACGCTAGACGGCACCGGCATCGGCATCGCGGTGATTGACTCTGGAGTGGATGGTGGCCAAGCGTCGTTCACCAACGGCCGCCTTAAGCTCGGCAAGGACTTCACGAGTGAGAATATCAACGGCGCGGATCCCTATGGCCATGGCACCCACGTCGCTTCGGCGGCGTTGGGAAACTACAGCGTCACTTATCAGGGCATTGCTCCAAATGCCAACCTCATCAGCCTGAAGGTGCTGAATTCGAAGGGTAGCGGCAATACTTCGGATCTGCTGAGCGCGCTGAACTGGGTCCTGGCCAACAAGAGCACGTATGGCATTCGCGTCGTCAACATGAGTCTCGGCGCGCCGGCCATAAGTTCTTATAAGAATGATCCCGTGTGCCGCGCTGCTCGGGCTCTGGTTGATGCCGGCGTCGTGGTCGTCGCAGCCGCCGGTAACAATGGCAAAGACACAAACGGCAATAAGATCTATGGACAGATCCATTCGCCAGGCAACGAGCCTTCGGTGATAACGGTCGGCGCCTCAAATACCTTTGGCACTGATGGACGCAGTGACGATCAGGTGGCAACTTACAGCTCGCGTGGCCCCACGCGCAGCTACTGGACGGACGCGAATAGCGTCAAACACTACGACAATCTGCTCAAGCCCGACCTGGTGGCGCCCGGCAACAAAACGATCTTTGCCGAAGCTCAGCAAGGCAACACTCTTAATTACCTCGTGACGCAGAATCCGACCCTCGATGCCGGAGTGTCCAGCTCGAATCAGCAAAGGGAGATGTATCTCAGTGGCACCTCCATGGCTACTCCAATCGTTTCCGGCACGGCAGCACTCTTGTTACAGGCCAACCCGAGCCTGACGCCGAACATGGTCAAAATGATCATGATGTACACGGCTGGGCCAATCACCGGCTTCAATGAGTTGGAGCAAGGTACAGGACAATTGAACGTCGAGGGCGCCGTGCGCCTGACTAAGCTGGTCAGCCCCAACCTCACCTCGAGCACACCGCAGGATAGTCCAATGCTGACCGGCTCGGCACCGGATCCGCATACCACGATCGCTGGACAGATGTTCACGTGGGCGCAAGGCATTCTTCTGAAACACTGGTACGCCAAGGGAACAACTTTGATTACGAACTATCAGGCCTTCTATGCTCAAGGAGTGGTGTTAGGTGACGGTGTCGTGCTCGGCAATGGCATCCTGCTCGGAGACGGTGTTGTTATTGGCGACGGGATCTTGCTCGGCGACGGAGTCGTGATCGGTGACAGTATCTTCACGAGTGCGGGCGTGGTGCTGGGCGACGGCACGATCTTCTGTAGCGGTATCTTACTTGGCGACGGTGTCGTAATCGGCGATGGTGTGGTGATCGGTGATGGTATAATCATTGGCGACGCCACCGCAATGGGTAGCGCCGCAGCGACCAGCGCCACCGCCGTGCAGGCGGCGTCCGCAATGGTTAACGGCGACCCCGGGCCTCACATGAAACCTTAACGCTGCCTGAAAACACAGCGGCACGCGGTTGATTCCGGGCGGAACCTGCGTGTCGCTATTACTCAACCCTTACCCGACCTAAGAAGGAGCAGTTATGGCGGTTACAATGATG
>QHXE01001076.1 GCA_003222835.1 Acidobacteriota bacterium
ATTATGTTCGTTGATCGCATGAGCGGCCCTCGATTCGATAGCGCATTAGACCACATTTATGCGCAGATCAGAATAATTGCGAGGGCCGCTATGAGCGTTTACTTCGCTTCGATCTGTTCGCGTATTCGCGCTTCCTGTTCCCTCAATTCAGGAGTGAACTCGGCGCCGAAGTCTTCGGCCTCGAACACCTGGCGAATCTCGACTTCAGTTTCCTCGAAGGGCGCGCGCTTGAGCCATTGGGTCGCTTCATCCAGAGATTCGCATTTCCAAAGCCAAAAGCCCGCGACGAGTTCTTTCGTCTCAGCGAACGGTCCATCAATCACGGATTTTGGCCCGTTTGAAAATTTGACGCGTGCGCCTTTCGAGCTGGGATGTAATCCCTCGCCGGCCAGCATCACCCCCGCGTTTGCCAACTCTTCATTGAATTTTCCCATGTCAGTGAGCAGCTGCTCGCTGGGCATGATGCCGGCTTCCGAATCTTTGTCTGCTTTTACAATTACCATGAATCGCATCGTATCTTCTCCTTTTAATCTGTATCAGAGTGTTGCTTCGTTCTCTCATTGGTTAGTCGAACGAGCGCTCTTGAGATCGACACGTTCAAGCTTTTTTTGTTTGCCATAGTCCCAGCGCCGCCCCGGTTGGATCTGCAATGATGCTCAGCCAACCCATGTCCGGTACTTCGATCGAGTCTTTCACGATCTTCGCTCCCAGTGACTCCGCTTTCTTCGTTGCCGCGCCGATGTCGTCCACCAGGACATAGGCCAGCCAGAAGGAAGGGACGCCGGGCATCGGATTCTTCATTAATCCTCCGCCGGTCCCGTCGCCGACTTTAATTACCGTGTAAGTACCGCTGGGACCCATAGACATATCTTCGAGTTCCCAGTCAAACAATTGGCTGTAGAAAGCGCGCGCTTTATCAACATCGGTCGTATTCAGTTCCACGTGCACAAATGGATTTGCCATCACTTTGTCCTCCAGAGTTTTGATCGAACGAACGGCAGTAAGATGAATAATGGTTAAGTCAAATATCTCACGTTGACCTCACGAAACTACTCGGCCGGCAATCCCGCAATTTCCATCACCGGCCGAATTTCGATCGTGCCGAAACTGACCGGCGGGATTCGCTCGGCGATGCCGATCGCTTCGTCGAGATCTTTGGCTTCGATCAGATAATAACCGCCGAGTTGTTCGCGCGTTTCGGCGAATGGACCATCAGTAACGAGGCGTTTGCCGTCGCGCACGCGCACGCTGGTCGCCATCGCCACCGAGTGCAGCGGGCCGGCGCCGAGGTAGTGACCGGTCGAGTTCAAATCTTGGGTAAGCTGCGCGGATTCTACATAGCAATGCTCCCGCTCCTCGTCGGTCATGGCTTGCTCATCGAGATAAACCAGCATCATGTATTTCATATTTGTCTCCGTGTCAGAACCGCCTGCGGTAGCGGGCGGTTAATCTTCATTCATGGCGAGCACGAATCAATCTCAAGATCAACCGCCCGCTACCGCAGGCGGTTCTGACCATCACCAATAAGTCGAATGGCGAGCGCCGAAATCGACAGGGCCGCTTAAACTTTTTATCATCGGACATGCTTTCTTCTGCAACCGCAGCCGTTGACGCGGTATATCGCGCCGATTGGGGCCGAATTGTCGCCACACGGCCGTTGACCAATGGCGCGCTAAAGGGATTCCGGATTCTCCTGCCGCATGGATCATTCAAACCGCCAGGCATAAGGCCATCGATCGACTTCGTCGCCAGACGAACTTCCAGGAGAAGATCCAATCGTACGCATACGAATTGCCAACCACAACCGCGCAACCAGAGTTGGATACGAGCGAAATCCCTGACGATCGTTTGCGTCTGATCTTCACCTGTTGCCATCCGGCGCTGGCGCCCGAAGCGCAAGTCGCGCTGACACTGCGCACGCTATGCGGTCTCGAGACCGACGAGATCGCGCGCGCGTTTCTGGTGCCAAGCCCGACCATGGCCCAGCGACTTGTGCGCGCAAAACGCAAGATTCGCGAGGCCAAAATTCCTTACAGTGTTCCGGATACTGCCGAGATTCCAGCGAGAGTCGATGCGGTATTGACCGTCATCTATCTGGTCTTCAACGAAGGTTATACTGCAACCCGTGGAGGGCCGTTAGTGAGGGGCGACCTCTGCGCCGAGGCGATTCGTCTCGCGCGCCTCATCCGAATGC
>QHXE01001077.1 GCA_003222835.1 Acidobacteriota bacterium
GTGACTGAGCCTTCAGCATCCCGAAGCGCGCGCGCGACTAAAGCTTGTTCAGCCTTCCCAATCTCTCGCTTGAAGGAAGCCCAGGAGAGATCCTCTGCTTCGTAACCTTGAAACTCGGCAGTTCCCAGCCCGTCAATCACTTTTTGAGCGCAAGCGATCAAGCGCTTGCTGGTTGACGGATCCTGAGATTGCCGCAAGAGTTCGGCGGCGGATTGATAGATCGAAACCAACTGGGGCGCCGGCGTTTGGCCAGACAGTTCTTCGATAATGCTCAGCTTGGCGCGGCCCACGCCTTCTGGATCGCCCGTTGTTTCCGCGACTTCAATCGCGCGCTGAAGCAATCTTTTCGCAGATGGATAATCACCCAACCGCGCAAGCGCGACTCCATGAGTAGTCAACGCTTCGGCCAGGACTGCCTGCTCGTCGCCTTTCTCCAGAGTGCGTACGGCGTTTCGGGCAACCCGTTCTGCTTCGGCAATGTGACCTTCCGCCAGCAAGGTTCGCGCGCGAGTGTCGTCAACTTGGGCAACCGCGCCGACATCGTTCTGTGCGAAGAACAGGTGACGAGCGCGATCCAGATGCTTGTGTGCTTCTTCATATTTCCCAATCGTGAAGAACAGATAACCAAGATTGTTTTCCACCCGAGCGAGATAGCGACTGTTTCCAGCTAATTCAAAGTGGAAACTCGCCGCCGTGTATTCCATCAATGCGCGATCCAAATAGTCTTCTCGGTTTTCGGGCGCAGCCAATTGCCTAAAGACTGACCCGTACTCATTATGAAATGTCCCCTTGAGTGCGTGATCCTCGCTTCGATCCAGCAAGCGTGCAGCCTGATTATAAAAACTCAAGCCCTCGTTGAGTTTCTGCGCCCACACTTCGACGATGCCCGCACGAATAAGAAGGACTGCCTTGAGATCGGAGTTCTCATTTTCCAGAAGGCTTAAGGCATCAGTTAGATGGATTCGCGCCTCATCGTATGAGCCTTCCCGCCAGTAACAAAGAGCTAGATCGCCATGTGCTTCGGCCGCGTTCTGGGTACGGCCAAGCCGCTCAAAAATCCGGATGCTCTCGGTAATTAAGTCCTTCGCCGACTCCTGGCTCCCCGGAGCTTGATCTGTACTACCTCGCCATCCTGACAGAGCGCCGACCCGCAACAACACTAGCGCTTTCGCAGGTTCGTCAAGATCGTTTAGATTTGGAAGGCCATCTCGCTCAGGCCAAAACTCGCTAAGCGCTTCGCAAGCCGCCTCGTATTCTCCGGCTTTTTCCATTTGCTTAGCCAGATCACAGCAGCGTCTTGCTCGCCCGATGGGGGTTAGTCCGCGAGTTTCTTCACGTAGGGCAGTTAATTGAGCTGTTAACTTCATAGGAGGGTTGCCTTTCTATTTGGGTGATACAATCTTTTACTCTGCGACGAATCTGGACCATGTTTTGACCTCCGACTAGCGACAATCGGCGGTTCTGAAGGTTGCTTGGTCTTGATCGTTTAGAGAAACTCGCAACAATTCACCAACCAAGGGAGAAAACCATGAAGACCTTACAAAGATTGGGTGCGGCCATCGCTCTGATGTTCGTTTTCGCGTTTGCAGCTTTTGCTGATTGCTTGCCGCCCGAACCCGGCATAATGAGCACACCACCTTGTTCGAGTGCTACACCTGACGATCCGGTAGCCGCAGCAGAACCGAGCGAGTCATTTACCTCCAGCACTCCAAACGTGATTGAAATTTCCGTGACCACGCTTGATGTGATCCTAAGCGCGCTGTCGCTCTTCTAGCAGCCCGCTTGATTTCCAACCAATCGCTTCAAGTTGCCACGATCGCCACCAATGACTATCGCGGCAACGCAGTTTTAGTGTGTTTACTTCTCCTTGTTTGGGAGAGTCCCCGGATTGCGGAAACTAACGAAGAGGGTCTCCAGCACGCGCAGCATAGACCTGACGCTTTTGGATTACAACAACAATTTTTGCAAGCTCCTGCTAATTTATTCACCGTGAGGGGTTTTCAGGCGTCCGCAATTCGCTGGGCAAAACATCCTGAAGCCTTTGGCCAGACCGGTCGACTACACTTCGGGCCGTAATGAGGTGTCAGACCGTTAGGGAGGGCGCGGCTTTGATAGCTTTCGATTACGTCGCAAAGCCCTTGCTTACGCGCGGGCTTCTGACATGCAAACAGCAGACAAGTGACCGGCATGAGGTCGTTGGACCGCAGCCAGATCAGCGGCGGAGGAGCGCGTCACACTCGGCCAACTTGCTTTCGAGAGTGTTCATTT
>QHXE01001078.1 GCA_003222835.1 Acidobacteriota bacterium
GCCGTTCCGGGATTCGGTACGCCGGTAATTAGGCCAAGGTAAGTTCCTGTCGTCGCGCCGAGGTCGATGAACCTAAAGTCTTGATTTGTCGCGAAAGAAAGAGTGCCTGGACTGCTTATCGCGATGGTCGAATGCGTCAGCGAAGGTCCAAGCGCCAACTGAATGACTGATCCGGTGCTCATGGTAACGGCGCCTTTCAGCGTCAATGTCTGGCCAGTAGATCCGGTGCCGCCTTCAAGGATTGCGCCGCTCGAGGCGATCGACACCGAGCCATTGATCGTACCCGTTCCACCGAGCACTGTCCCAGAATTGCTGACGGTTACCGCGCTGCCAGCGGCGAGAGAGCCATTTACGAACAGTGTGCCGGCGCTCACTGTGGTTGCGCCACTGTAAGTGTTCGCGCCGGAAAGCGTCAATGTCCCGCCGCCGGTCTTCGAGAGGCCGATGCCCGTGCCGGATACCACGCCATTGATGACAAGCGTGCCGCCGGCAGCTTGAAAGATTGTCGAAGTACCGGATCCCGACAACAGAATTATAGGAACATCGATTGTATTTGTGCCGGAGGTGTTTTCAGCCCCAATCGCGACAGCTTGGCCGTTATTATTCTCCATGCCGATGGACGTGGCGGTCGCCGTGAGCGTCAGTGTCTGTGTTATGCCTGATCTTGTCAGATCATAACCAGAAGTGCCGGTTCCCTTAAAATAGAGCCCGGCGATTTGGACCGAAGCGCTCAGATTCGGCTGAGCAACTGCTGCCGAGGTAAAAGCACCAACATCGTTGTTACCCGGAGCAGTTCCACTAACCCAACTGGTGCCGGCATTGAAATCGGTGTTGCCAGCAGTGTTTTTCCATTGCTGCTGGGCATCGTCTGGCGTCGGCGAAGGAGTGGGGTCTTGTCCCGCCACGAATTCCGGAACGCTCAC
>QHXE01000301.1 GCA_003222835.1 Acidobacteriota bacterium
TGGGCCAATCAGGGTGGAGGTCCCGCTATAGGGATCCAATGTTCGGAGTTCTGAATCACCTTTTTCATTGAGGGTTGCTGTACCGTACAGCGTCGAACCAACCCACTCCAAGCCGTCATAAGAGCCGCCATTGGAGATGAGAGGTCCAATCGCCGCGCCGGTATTGATATCGAATTCCTGACCGGCGAAATTCTCGGCATTGAACTGGTCGAATGCGCGACCCGTTGCGTTGTCGAAAACGATCTCGGTTGTGCCGGGGGGCTGCCCTTTCGTTCCGATAGGAATCTTTCCAACTAACGTCCCAGCCCCGGTGCTTAGATTGATGGTAAATAGTTGTCCACTCTTGCTGGCGCCATACAGTACTCCTTGCGCATAGCTCGCGCTCGCGCAAAGCAGAATTACGATTGTTCCCAGCAAATGTCTTTTCATGACCATCTCCTTACTTTGGCTGAAATTGAAAGGTGCATGACTCACTCTTCTATGTGTTGTTTCAGTAGAGAGTTGAGACAAATCAAACCTCCTCCTTCGTCCGTCCTGACACGATGCAATTGACCGGCTTCGACTTGGCGGAAGATCTCTTCCTCACTTACGGCAGCTACAGTCGCCGCTTGTTTTTGACTTAGCCGCAGTGTCGTCGCGCTGCATTCCTGACACCAGCCCTCGACACTTCTAAGCTGACTGATAACTAGCAGGCGCTCTTGCTTGAAGGTGATCGTCCTGGTCCGGGTTTCGGGCTCTGTTCCCAGCACTTCCGGCTCTACCGGGCCCCAGACCGGATCTTCATTTCTGATTTCCGGTGTTGTTTCGCGCGAACGCTTTGCTCTAGAATTGCCGGGTCTCAGAGCTTTGAGCACCATCGATCTGAGCGACTTTTTCATCGTGGCGCGCATCATGGCTCGCGCCTGATCTAAAAGTCTTCAACCGGGCGCTCAATTGTTTCTCAACCGTTTCTAAACCGGCCGATGAGCAAGGAAAACAGGCAATTTTTCGAGTTTGGCCCCTACCGCATTGACACGGTCAATCGCCAACTAATGCGCGATGGCGAGGTAGTGCCATTGAAAGCGAAAGCCGTCGATACCTTGTTGCTGTTGATCGAGAACCGTGGCGACGTGCTTGAGAAGGACGATTTGATGAAGTCACTCTGGCCGGACAGCTTTGTGGAAGAGGCCAATCTAACGCAAAACATTTACACGCTGCGCAAAGCGTTGGGGAATGCTGACTACATCAAGACTGTTCCGCGTCGCGGGTACCGTTTTGTGGCCGAGGTCAAAGAGTCGGCCGATAGTGTTTCTGATCTAATAATTATCAAAGAGAAAACCAGCACGCGCCTGAGCTATGAAGAGGATTTCGAGCAGGATCCGCATGAATTGGGCGCTCATGGCTCGAACACTGATCAAAGAGTCATCGACCTCACGGCGCAGCGGATCGCTCTTCAAATTCCCCAGGGTTCTTCGTCTCGCTCTCAACACCGGCTTTGGGTGGCTCTCGCATTGTGCGGCGCGCTGGTTGCCATCGGCGCCGCGATCCTTTGGCTGCGGAATTCCGGAATTCCCTTTGAAAGCGTAAAGCTGACAAAATTCACGACCACCGGAAAAGCGGTCAAGGCGGCAATTTCTGCTGACGGAAATTACGTCGGTTACGCAGTAAGTGACCAGGGACAGCAGAGCGTTTGGCTAAGGCAATTGGTTACCGGAAAAGAATTGCAGATTGTCTCGCCGCAGGTGACGGATATTTACGGCTTAACCTTTTCACACGATGGCAACTATATCTTTTATGTCAGCCAGGCGCAGAATCATCTCGGCATGCTCTATCAGGTGCCGAGTCTGGGGGGAACGCCCGACAAATTGCTGGAAGATGTCGATTCGCCGGTAACGTTTTCGCCGGATAACAAGCAAATGGCCTTTATCCGCTTCAGCCCCGGAACAGCTTCTATTGTGATCGCCAACATCGATGGCTCAGGAGAACGAACGTTAGTCACGACCCACGCAAAGGACGCCGTGAGAATTGGACCGAATGGCGTGCTGCCGCCCTCGTGGTCACCGGACGGAAATGTTATCGCCTGTCCGGTTAGCATAAACTCAAATCAGTGGGATCAAGCGATCTATGGCTTTCAGACCAGGGACGGCACGAGCCATCAACTGACGGCGAACCATTGGCCGGCAATCGGCCGGATAGAGTGGTCGCCGGATGGCCGCGGAATCCTGGCGACGGTGATTGAAACTGAGACTAACGCCGAGCAGCAAATCTGGTTTGTACCATATCCGAAAGGCGTTGCCCGCCGCATTACGAATGATTTGACCGACTATCGCGACTTGAGCGTGACCGCCGACGCTCGGACTTTAATTACGATTCAATCGGAAAAAAAAGCGAACATCTGGCTGGCGCAGACGGGCGATCTCGATCACCCAACCCAGCTCACGGCGACCAGCTACGATGGATTAAACGGCCTCTCGTGGACGCCGGACGGGAAGCTGGTCTACACGTCCCAAATCGCCGGCGAACAAAATTTATGGATAACCGATCTCAAAGGCGGCGCGCCCAAGCAGCTTACCGCGCATGCCGGTTTCAACGAACAGCCTACTGTCTCGCCCGACGGCCGGTACATCGTCTTTCTTTCGAATCGCGATGATCAGGAGCATCTGTGGCGAATCGACATTGACGGCAAGCACCCGCTGGAACTGACGCATGGCACCAGTGACAGGCAGCCAACCTTTACGCCGGATAGCCAAGCGGTGATTTTTAGATCATCGAGTCCGCCGAAGTTATTCCGCGTCGGCATCGACGGCGGCGAGTCGGCGCTTTTGTTAGACAAGACTATCTTTGATCCCAACATCTCGCCTGACGGAAAGGTCTTCGCGTGTGGATATCGACAAGCGCCGGACATCAAAAGCAAAATCGCGATCTTCGCCATCGGCGGCGGCGAGCCAAAGTTAATTAGCGATCTGCCGGCGTACTATGGCCGGCTTCAATGGACTCCGGATGGAGGCGGACTGGCCTATGCCGCCAGACAGCAAGGCGTCGGGAATATCTGGGTTCAGCCGCTCGACGGCGGCGCGCCAAAACAATTGACGCACTGGAGTCCTAATCCAATCTTTTCGTTTGGCTGGTCGCCTGACGGCAAATGGCTCGCCTACGCGAGCGGCACTTTGACGAGCGATGTGGTTTTGATCAGTAATCTCGCGCGTTAGTGGTTAATATGATAGGCATTGTCCATTACGGATCCAAGGTTCAAAACTGACTATTCACGTCTGGCCGAAACAAAGAGGTCTCATGCGAATAATAATATTGCCGATCGCCATTATGGTCCTGGCCGGATGGTTCCTCGGCGACGAGCGCGGCGTGTCGCAGACGGCATCGTTGCAACCAGAAGATACAAGCAAGCCAACCGCTGCGCTCCAGCCCAACACATTATGCGACCGGAATGAGCGCGTGATCTTCAGTTGTCCCGTAAAGCGTCCCGCGAAGATCGTTTCCGTATGCGCATCGAAAGATCTAACCAGCGACCGCGGTTATTTGCAGTATCGTTTTGGCTTGCCGGGAAAGATTGAACTCGAGTTCCCGAAAGAGCGAACGGGAACGCAGACAAAGTTTCAATACACCCATTACTTTCGCGCGCAATTCGATTTGACGGAGATCAGCTTCAATGTTAATGGCTACGAATACCAGGTCACAGATGATTACAACGGCGAAGAGAAGCCGGCGCAGACCACTCAAGGCGTCAGCGTCACCGCGCCAGGAAAACCAAAAGAGGTAACCTTCGTCTGTCGTTCGAAACCGAAAGCAAACTACGCGGATTTGCAGGCGGTGCTCTCGAGTGCACAGTAATTAATGATGAGAGCGTTTCCCAGGCGGGTCACGCGGTACCCCAAAATGGATCCAACAGTTCTAGCCGCTCTAGCAGGCGTTATAGGCGCCATCGTCGGAGCCGTCCTCGGCGGAGTCTTTGCCCTCAAGGCTGCGAAACGCCAGGTTGAAGTAATGCTCCGTCACAGTCGCGGCGACGTGAACGAGCGCTTATACAAACAGAGTCTGGAGATACTGCAATTCATCGCGGAGAATCCGGAAGTCCGGCCCTATTTTTACGATAACAAGGAGATTGCCCGGGCGGTGAATGAACTCGAAAGACTTAAGGTACTGAGCACGGCCGAGATGGTTGGTGGTTTTATGGAACTGGTTGCATTGCAAATAGAGGACCAACCTGCCGAGATTCAACCGAGGTGGAAAGCCTATATTTTAGACCAGTACAACTCTAGTGCTGTGTTGCGTGACCATATCGCTACGTGCAAAGCCTGGTACGCTGATGATCTTCTCCGGCTGCTTCCACCGCGGGCGGCGGAGAGCGCAACACATAAAACTCTCGCGTCAAGGCATGCGTGAGATTGCGCCAGCGTGAAAAGGGCGCAATTTGCTAAAGCCGAAAGCTGCTTACACGAACTTACAAGCTGTGCTTGGTTAACAAGAGAAGCCCTAGCGACGGCAATTATCTAATCCTCAATTCGAACGGCAACCTATAAAGCACGTCGCCATCCTTGGCGCGATCGAGTAATTGCAGATACAGAAATGCGCGGCGAGCATCTTCCGGAAGGGCGGCCGCGATCGCTTCCCGCTGTTTCACTGCGGCGCGCGTCTCTGAATCATCGTCGCCGCCGGAACTCATCAGTTGTTCGAAGAAGCTGGGGGGCTTTGGCATAATCACACGCTGAACTCCTTTATCCTCGGGAATATTCGCCAGTTGCTTGGCGATCTCGATTGCCTGATCGAGTCCGCCGTACTCATCAACCAAACCTCGTTCTTTTCCTTGTTGGCCGGTCCATACGCGGCCCTGCCCTAGCTTGTCGATCTCGTCTGTCGACTTGCCTCGACCCTTCGCAACCTTCGGCAGAAATTCTTCGTAATACGTGCCTTTGACTAAGTCTTCGAACTTCTTGCGTTCGGAATCGCTGAACTTCTCCGTCTCGCGAAACATGCCGGCGTTCTGCCCGCGCATCACGTATTCGTTGGTGATGCCGAGCCAATCGTATAAGCCTTTCACCACCGGCTTACCGGCGAGCACGCCAATCGATCCGGTAATAGTGGAAGGCTCAGCGACGATCTTGTTCGCGTTGCAGGCGATGTAATAACCGCCTGAAGCCGCGACGTCGCTCATTGAAACCACTACCGGCTTTTTCTCTTTCACTGACTCGATCGCGCGCCAGATGATATCGGAAGCCAAACCCGAACCACCGGGACTATCGATGCGGAGCACGATCGCTTTGACGCCACGGTCGTCGCGAGCTTCTGCGAGCGTCTTTACCAATGAATCGGATCCGATTGTTGTTTCGCCACTGCCGCCGAATTCAGATTTCCCCGAGACGATATCGCCCGCAGCATAAACGATCGCAATTTTTTCGCCTTTATTAAGTCCCAGAGACTCCTGCGAAATCTGGCGATAATCGCCGGCCTTGGCGATATGCAATTCGTCGCTGTCTTGGTAACCCAGCCGTTTCTTCAATTCCTTTTCGACTTCGTCACGATACAAAGCGCCATCGATCAGTCCGGCGTCTTTTGCTTGCGCAGCGTTGTAGGGCGCGTTATCAATCAAAGCCTTGGCCTCTTCCGGCGATTTGTTGCGCGCCTTGGCTATGGCCTCGACGAAGCGGCCAAACAGATCGTCCAGCAGCGAGTTCATAAATTCTCTGTGGGCGCCGGTCATCTGCTTCTGCGTAAACATGTCAGCCGCGGTCTTGTATTTCCCAATCTGAAAAATGTCGGGATAGATGCCCAGCTTATCCAG
>QHXE01000303.1 GCA_003222835.1 Acidobacteriota bacterium
GATATCTCCATACACGAAAACAATCGGTTTGTTCGGGATTACACGAATTGAACTGCATTGGACACTTAAGGATTGTAGACCATAGTGGCATTTTCTCGGAATTTGTGACGATCTGGCCGAGCGATTCATCAGAGCCTCTCGACTCAAACCGATCAGTAACGGGAAGTCATAGTGTTGTATCGGAAGCGCGAAGGGGCAAGGCGCATGCATGAACACGGTGTGTTTGCGCGCTTTCGATACAACGACTTGAAGGAAGCCGCCTGCGATTTGCGGCGGACGCGGACCCTATGCAAATTCAATGGTAGGAAGGAGCGGCGTCGAGCTGTGCCCAGGCTGTGCGGCAGAGCGCGACACGTGACTTTATGAGCGCGAAAGCTGGCTGTTGCGAAAAAGGATCGTGAAGAGCTTGGTTGAACAAGCTGGAAAAGGAACTCCGTTCCGCAGCAAGGCGCAGAGGTACGGAGCGGGTCGAAAACACGCGAAGGATTCGAATTGGAGAGAGTCGCTTCATGCCGCAGCCGTGACATCGGCCCACCACACTTGGGGCAAGAGCAGGTGCAACAGGAAGCGGCGCAAGAACTCATCGAGAGATAGGGTCATCAACTTCTGTTCGTTGTTGTGAGCGGAATCGCGCCAACGAAACGTGACCTTCCCATCAGCAAACGAGACCAGGCGATGGTTAGAGATAGCCACGCGATGGGTGACGGGGAAGCGTGAAGACCACATGCCCGTAAGGCGTCGGGAGCAGTTCCTGGCGACGTGCAGCGCTTGAACTGGCGTGACTTCGATCGCTGTATTAGAATGAAAACAAATATGTTGCGCGGTTCCCCGGTAGCTCAACGGTAGAGCATTCGGCTGTTAACAGAGTTCAAATCTCTTAACTCGTTTCTCTGCGTCAGTTAACGGCCCCCGGACCGTCTCCAAACGCTCTTCTGCTGACCCCAAGATGTCCCCAATGCATTCACCAGGGCCGAATAACCGACCTCTAATTTGCCCCCAATTTCCTCAAAAGCACCACGCGAGGCAACAAACGGATCCAAGGATGCAAGGAAAGCGCAAACATAACCGGATACGGGATACGAAAAACTTGAACGAGAATTTCGTTGTCCTTGCGGCTTCCCGAAAGCGGAAAGTACTTCCTTGCGAGAATCTGCTGCCTCCTCAACCTCATATGACTTGCGTCGCGATGTTGGAGCGGGCGTAGAATGAGGCCATCGTGTCACGATGGTTGATCTTCACCCCGTTTATCGTTGCTGCGGCATTGGTAGCCTCAGCTCAAAACCCGGCAATGCCCGCGATCCCTGAACCCCAGCTCGCATTGTTACCAGAGGACATTCGGCCACAGGTAAAGCAGGCCCACGACGAAGCGCTCAAGAATCCAAAGAATGCATCGGCAAGCGGCAAGCTGGGCATGTTCTTGCATGCGTATCACTTCGACACAGAAGCAGTGGTCTGCTACCGCCGAGCGCACCTGCTGGACCCCACATCATTCGATTGGGTCTACTATTTGGGATTGGCTCAAGCCGATCAAGGAGAGTTTGCGGAGGCCGCTGCGGCACTGCGTCAAGCGGTGCATCAAAATCCGAGATATCTTCCTGCTCAGTTACGTCTGGGTGAATATCTGCTAGCGTCCGGCAAGTGGCAGGAAGCCGCACAGTTCTACGGGGCTATGGTCGCCAGACATCCGGATCGGGCCGAGGCTTATTACGGGCTTGGACGCGTGAGGGCAGTGCGCAACGACCTCAATGGCGCCGTCGATTTCTTCAGGAAAGCTTGCAATCTCTTCCCGAAGTTCGGCGCAGCCCACTACGGCCTTGCGCAGGTGTACAAGCGTCTTGGCAAAACGAGTTTAGCTCTCGAGCAGCTAGCACTTTACGAAAAGAGCGGGACGTCGACGCCGGATGTGCACGACCAATTGCTCGACAATGTAAAGACGCTGAACGCGAATAAGCAGAATCAGCTAAGTCCGGGACTGGAACTGGCAAAGGAGGGCAGATTACAGGAGGCGGCAGGAGTTCTCGAAAAACTGCTAGAGAAGAACCCTCGCCTCGCCGAAGCCCATGTCAAGCTCATTGCGATCTACGGCCAACTACGGCAGCCGCTGAAGGCAGAGGAGCACTTTCAAGCGGCAGTGCGCCTTGAACCGCAGAATCCTGAGAGCTACTTCGATCGCGGGCTGGTCTTCGCCAATCAAGAAGAATTTGTCGAGGCTGAGGCATCATTTCGAAAAGTGCTGGAGATCAACGCCCAGTACCCTGGCGCACAATTGAACCTGGGAAGTATGCTGGAAGCTCAAGGCAAGCTGGCGGATGCGACGGCGGAATACCAGAAGGCCCTGGACAAAAACCCCGAAGATGCACGGGCCCACTTTAGCTTGGGGCGGATTTTAGTGAATCAGGAGGACTACAAAGGAGGTATTGAACATCTCCTGAAAACCATCAACGTCGGCGACGAAGAGAGCCAGCCAACATACTTATATGCGTTGGGCGCGGCCTACGCGCGCTCTGGGGATACCGTGAATGCCCTGCTTTATCTACGGGCGGCGAGAGAAAAGGCTGTGGCGCGAGGCCAGTCGCAGCTGGTCGAAAGTATCGATGCAGATCTTCGAGCTTTAGAATCACATGGGAGCCAGAGGTGATGCCGCGATTCCGTACGATCTCGTGCATCGCGCTTTCGATCGGGCTGGCAATTGGTGTCTCGTCCCACTTTTCACGGGCGGCGGACCAAGGGCCAAACTTGCCGGAACTGCCTCACCTTGACTACGACAAGATGCTTTCGACGGTCCGAGCAGAGGTGCAAAAGGCATACGAGGTTGCGTTGGCTCACCCGCGCGATGCCACAGCCAACGGAAACCTTGGCAGGGTCCTTCATGCCCATGATATGCCCAGTGAAGCGGAAATCTGTTATCGGCGAGCCCATCTCCTCGATCCTGTATCGTTCCGCTGGGCCTACTACTTGGGAATGGTTCAAGTAGATCAGCGGAACTGCAGTGCAGCGATCCCAGCATTTCTCGAGGCACTACGCCTGGATCCGAATCACCTCGCCACCCAACTGAGAATGGGCGAGTGTTTCCTGGTCTCATCTCAATGGGACGAAGCTGGAACGCTGTACCAGGGAATCGTCCAAAAGCATCCGGAGAACGCGGAAGCGTACTACGGACTTGGGCGCGTCCGCGCCGCCCGAAGTGACTTCGCCAGCGCGATCGAGTCTTTGCAAAAGGCCTGTGAGTTATTCCCCAGGTTTTCGCCAGCCCATTTCGCCTTGGCGCGCGCTTACCGGCGTATCGGGAAGTTCCAGGAGGCTCAGCAAGAGCTTGAACTCTCCAGCAAAAGTGAGGGTGGGATACCCGACATCGACGACCCGCTGTTGGCAGAGGTCGCAGCGCTGAACCGGGACTTTAAGGCGTACCTTAAAGTGGGCGCCAATTCGCTGGCAGCGGGAAAGCTCAAGGATGCCGCGGATGCTTTTGAAGGAGCGCTGGAGATCAATGCACAGCTTCCGGAAGCCCACACACATTTGATTTATGTTTACGGACAGTTAGGCCAGGCTGCGAAGGCAGAGGAGCATTATCGAGCCGCGGTGCGACTCGATCCGAAAGCAACTGAGGCTTACTTCAACTATGGCGCTTTTCTTCTCGGCCACGGCAGACCCGTGGAGGCCAAGGAAGCATTCCGAATGGCTATCGAGGTAAACCCGCATTACGCTGAAGCTCACAACAACCTTGGTTACTTATTGGAAGGTGAAGGAAAGTCATCAGAAGCAGTCGCCGAGTATCGAAAGGCTCTTGAAATCAAACCTGACTTCTCGCAGGCAAACTTCAGCCTCGGCCGACTGTTGGTGAAAGAAGAGAAATTCGAAGAGGGCATTCCGCGCTTGTTGAGAGCCCTAAAGACAGAAGATGAGGATGCAAAAGCTTCGTACCTTTACGCCGTGGGAATCGCTTTCGCCGACGTCGGCGACCTGGAAAATGGGCTGCGCTACCTACGTTTAGCGCGGGATAAAGCTGAGGGTCGAAAGCAGGTAAGTCTACTCACAGGCATTACCGAGGACTTACGACTTCTGCAATCAGGAAAAGGCCCCCAATGATGTAATTGGCGCTACGAAGGCCCCGGGAGAGTCGAACAAATGCCGTGAAGAAAACGTGGAGAGTTCAGTTGTCTCGCGCATTCTCGCTTCTGATTCTGTCGCTGTCTCTCTTGTGTAGTCCCGGGTTAGGGAGTTGGGCGGATCAAGCCGCCAGCCTGCCTGAATTGCCGCACATCGTTCCTGATGAGTTCCCGCCGGCCCCGTTACGCGACAAAGTTCGCGTCGCGTATGCCGCAGTCCTAAGGAATCCCCTGGATGCCTTCGCAAACGGAAAATTGGGAATGATCCTTGAAGCTTATCGGCCAGACGATGAAAGGGCAGAAGCCTGCTATCGGCGAGCCCATGCACTGGAACCGCAATCCTTTAAGTGGGCGTACTACCTTGCCATGGTGTTGGCGGCGCGGACGAAATATGACGAAGCCATCGCCACACTCCGGCAAGCGCTTGAACTTGACCCGGAGTACCTACCGGCACGGCTAAAAATCGGTGAATACCTGGCGACGGAAGGCCGGACGGACGACGCAAGAAAGGTGTACGAAGATATCGTGAGTCGGCATCCTGAGAGCGCGCAAGCGCACTACGCTCTTGGGCAAGTCTATGAGGCCGCCCGGGACGTGAACAAGGCCGTGGATTCTTTTCAGAAAGCATGCGAGCTATTTCCTTACTTTGGGGCAGCCCATTACGCCTTGGCCCGTGCCTACCAACGTCTTGGAAAAACCGATGCTTCAAGGGAAGAGTTGGCACGGTATGAAGAAACCAAATTTGACATTCCGGGTGTGGGAGATCGGTTCCAGGCGGAGCTGGATGAGCTTTACATGGACCCCCAGCGTCTGCTTGGTTTGGGAATTGAACTCGGCAATCGTGGACGATGGGAAGAGGCCATTACCAAACACGAAATGGTCCTCCAATTCGACCCTAGACTCGTTCGCGCCCACATTAATCTGATTTCGCTCTATGGCCGCGTTCATGAATTTGAGAGAGCCGAGGAGCATTATATCGCGGCAGTAGGACTTGATCCGAGTCATGCCGAGAGCTACTACAATTACGGCGTTCTCCTCATGCAAGAGAACATGAACCGGACGGCCGAAGAGGTCTTCCAAAAAGCCCTGGTGGCTAATCCTCGGTACGCTGAAGCACACAATAACCTCGGCGACCTCCTACAGCGAGAGGGCAAGCTGACGGACGCAATGGCGGAATTTGAGATGGCGGTCGAAAACAAGCCGGATTTCCCCCAGGCGCATTTCAACCTCGGTCGACTCCTGGTGAATCAGGGAAGGTACAAGGACGGGATTGACGAATTGTTGAAGACTCTCAACACTCAGGACGAAGAAACCAAGGCAACCTATCTTTATGCTATTGGCGTAGCCTATGCTCGTGCCGGCGACCGGGAGAATGGCATTCACTACTTGCGTTTGGCGCGCGACCAGGCAGCGTCCCGGCATCAATCCAGTCTTCTCGATAGTATCGATCGCGACCTGCGAGTGCTGGAAGAGGCGACCGCGATTCGTCCATAGCAAGTTTCGCTACGGCGCGTAATTCCTCCATTTCACAGCGTGTCCAGCCGGTTCCACCCAACGGTAGCGCTCATCGAAGGTCGTCGAAACGCTTCCGAGAAGTGGATTGAGAAGTGGAGAAAGTGCTTGACATGCGCTGCCTTTCGTGATAGGGGGGTCGCATAAGTAGTATTTTTGTACTATTCGCCCTGTGGCTAAGGTGAGCCGGAACATTTTGATTGCAAGCGTAACGCGCGTGCAGTTTTGTAAGATCGAGCAGTTCGCGAGTAATTTTGATCGTCCGGTCAGCCCGCCTTGATGTTCCCAGTCGTTATGTCAATTTGGCTTGGGTGAAAGTACAAAGAGGGAGGTTTCATTATGGCTCGCAAGAGTAGCAATGTGGTGGCTTTCGCGGCCTGGGTGCTCTCGTTTTGCCTCATCATTCAACCCATGCCGGCTCCGGCTCAGGTCTTGTACGGCTCAATTGCCGGTACTCTGTCGGACCAGAGCGGCGCGGCCTTGGCCAACGCCCACGTAATCGTGACCAATCCGCTTACAGGCTTGAAACGCGAAGTCGACGGGAACGCGACAGGTCAATACACAGTGCTAAACCTTCCCGATGGCACTTACGATATTGTCATCACGGCCTCGGGATTCCGGGAATTCAAGCAAACGGGAGTTGTCGTTCACGCTGGTCTGATTACGCGCGCTGACGCGACGTTGCGGATCGGTCCGACAGCGGAAAAGGTGACTGTGGAGGCGGCTGCCACAGTGCTGAAGACCGAGAACACGGACGTCAGCACAGAACTTGGCGCGGTGGCGGTAGAGAACTTACCGACCAACTTCTATCGGAATTTCCAAGCTCTCCTATTGTTGGCTCCGGGAGCTGTGGGCGACTACGGGTTCACTGGGGCGGCAGCGGACACGCCGGAGCGGGCCATTGCGATCCCCGTGAATGGCTTGGATCCATCGTCGAACTCCACGCGCATTGATGGCGCGCAAAGCATCTTCCTCTGGAAGCCCGGAGGAGGAACGCTGTATGTTCCGCCGATTGAAGCCATCCAGGAAGTAAAAATCACAACGAATAGCTTTGAACCCGAGAAGGGAATGGCCGGCGCAGCCTCAGTGGACGTGATCACAAAATCAGGCACTAACGAGATCCACGGCGTGGCTTTCGGTTATCACAATGACCAGCACCTCAATGCCTGCGATGCGTTCGACATGATCTGCAAGGGACTCGATCCCAGCCATCCAAAGAACAAGCTATTAGACCTCGTCAATGACGTGGGAGGAAACATAGGTGGCCCCATTAAGAAGGGTAAACTCTTTTACTTCGCGAACTGGGACGGCGTCTTTCAGCATTCGTCGATTGTTGACTCCTCCACTCTTAACCGCTACTCCGTTCCCACCAGCGACATGCGTAGCGGAGACTTTACGGCTTACCTCAGGAATCCCATTTCCCTGTGCTTGGTAGCACTTGATGGCAACGGAAATTGCCCCCAGGGGCAAACAGGCCCTCCGATCCTTGTACCCGAATCGGACGGCCATGGAAATCTCCTCGGCCCCGCGGTATGCGCCGCACCTGGGCCGGGATGCGTGCAATTGCAGCAAGGAATGATATTCGACCCGTTGACAGGGAATCGGGACGGGACAGGGCGCGCCGTGTACGCAGCGGGGGGTGTGGTTAATGTGATGCCGTCGGACCTCATTAACCCAACGGCACAAACGATTATGGGCTTGTGGCCTTTGCCAAATATTAGTGGGACTGCTGATTCGCAGGGGGTCTTGACGAAGAACTACTTCCTGAGTCCCCCGCAGATCTTTCACCGCAACAACTACGATTTCCGAGTGGATTGGAACCGGACCGACAAGCACTCCATATGGGTCAAGTACAGCCGAATGAATGCCAACACGACCGTACACTGCGGGTATGGTCCCGTGATCGGCGGGCCGTGCCCCGACGGGAGCGACGGGACTACTCATGTCGCAGTACACACGGCTAGCTTGGGTCACACCTGGACGCTCAGTCCCCACTTCCTTCTCGACGGAAGCTTGGGTTTCTCGCGTATGGATCAGCTTGGCTTGCCTCCAGACTTCGGGAAGAACAACGGTCAGGAGCTGCTAGGTATCCCGGGCACGAACGATCCCAACGACGTGCGTTACAGCGGTACTCCGGAGATCACCATAGCTGGCTTTGACCAGTTGGGGAGTTCATACACCTGGCTACCTTTGTACCGCAACGACTGGAGTGTGACTCTTGCACAAAATGCGACTTGGACACGCGGCACACACAGTCTTCGCTTTGGCGTGGACATTGTCCATAATCACCTGAATCACTGGCAGCCGGAAAACGGCTTCGGACCGCGCGGCGGCATCAATTTCAATAACGGAAACTATACTGCGCTGCACCTTCAAATCCCTATCAACTCAGCAACAGGGGATCCCTATCAGACGGACTATCCGTACTTCGCCTTCCGCGACAATCAATTTGCGAATTTCTTGCTCGGCGTATACGACGAGGCGGGGCGCACCGTACAGTACCAGAAGGCCAATGGCAAAGACACCTGGTATGGGTTGCACATTCTGGATCATTGGAAGCTCAGTAAGAAGGTGACCCTCAATCTAGGTGCGCGCTATGAATACTTCCCACTGATGACTCGCGACTCCCTGGGCAAAGGCTTGGAGCAATACGATCCAGCAACAAATACCGTTTTGCTCGGGGGGCTGGGTGGCAACTCGAAGAGTGTCGGAACTCGAACACAAAAGAATATGCTCGAGCCGCGCGTTGGGATAGCTTATCAATGGAACGACAAGACGGTGTTCCGCGCTGGTTTCGGGACTACCTTCGACACATTCCCCATCTTGCGTGCGACGCGAGGAGCCTATCCTGCCACGATTTCGACCGATACGAAGTATAACTCCACCGACCCAACCTTCGACACGGCAGCAGCCTGCACCAACGGACGGAGTGTGCTGTGTGACTACCAGGGTTTGGGGACTTTCTCAGGGGGTATCGCGCCAGTTCCCCTTCCGGACGTCAGTACCGGAGTGATTCCCATTCCTACCGACGTTGAGATAAGGTTCTTAGGCAAGGGATTACTCAAACGTGGCCGGATTGAGACCTGGAACATCACGGCAGAGCGCACGCTGCCTGGTAATATGCTTCTCGGTGTTGGCTACGTTGGCAACTCGCAGACGAACGGTTGGGGCATTAAGGACCTTAATGCCTCCGATATCGATCAGCAAGCGCCTCTCAGTGCTTTGTGGGGGCGAACGGGCGGCACCCTACAGCTTCAGGGCTTCCTCGATTCCCACTACAACGCCCTGCAAGTAACGCTCGACAGGAATTTCAGCAAAGGTTTGTACTTCAAGGGCGCGTATACCTTTTCCAAGGCTATAAACGAGTCCTATGACACGGACGCCTGGAGCGGCGGTTTTTGGCAGGCTCCGCTCTTCTCAGGGCCCAGCTACTTGAGCAAGAATCGGGGCATGGCCGACATCGACCGCCGCCAAATCTTCCGGATGGGTTACGTATGGGAGATACCTATAGGAGCAGGCCATAAACTAAGTGGCCACAATGCCATTGGAAGGGCAGTGCTCGGTGGATGGCAGCTTAATGGAGTTTGGAGCACGGTCACGGGAGCGCCCACCACCGTCTTTGGGAGCCCAGATTTCCGGTCGTCGGGTAACCACCAAACTGTCGACTTGGTTGGCCCCATCAAGAAACTTGGATGCCTAGGACCCGGAGATAATTGTCATTGGTACGATCCGACTTCCTTCGCTCCCGTCCCTACGTTCGTCGACCCAGCCGTCGACCTAGATGGAGTCG
>QHXE01000302.1 GCA_003222835.1 Acidobacteriota bacterium
CCTGGATCGCCGGTAAAGTCATTCCATATTCTGTCAAAGTAGATACGCTCCCGCCCCGCCACCAGCCGTTCTGCATCCGGTCCATGGAAGTTGAAGTGCCAAACGCCGGGATTTAGGAGAATCTCGTTCCAGGGATCAATCCCGGGAATGGGTTGTCCATAACAACCAGTCGCTCGACCTTATCGGGATAAGTCGCAGCATAAGCGTATGCCACCATGTTGCCGATGTCGTGAGCAACTACAGATGTTTTGTCGTATCCCAACGCAGTCACAACGGCACGAATATCCTTGGCCTGAGTCTTTTTATCGTAGCCATCGGC
>QHXE01000304.1 GCA_003222835.1 Acidobacteriota bacterium
TTTCTCGCGCCGTTTTTTCGCAACCATCATGCCATCGACGGCTACGATCAGGAACCATGGCGGTTCGGAAAGTATTACGAAGGGATCATTCGAAAATACTTGAAGCTGAGATATCAATTGCTGCCCTTTTTGTATACGACACTAGAAGAAGCGCATCGCACAGGCGTGCCGCTATTTCGTCCTTTGATGCTTAACTATCAGGATGATTCGAGCACATACAATCTCGACGATCAGTTCATGGTTGGCGATGACCTTTTGGTTGCGCCGATCGTAAAACCTGATTTGACCTCTCGTCTGGTGTATTTGCCGAAAGGCATCTGGTATGACTTCTGGACCAACAAGAAATATGACGGCGGCACGATGATTCGGGTCGATGTTCCACTGGAAACAGTGCCGATGTTTGTGCGCGGAGGGGCCGTCATTCCAATGGGTCCGGAGATGAAGTATGTTGGCGAACGGGCTTTCGACCCGATAACGTTCGCAATTTATCCGAATGAAGAAGGCTTTGCGTCGGCGACTCTTTACGAAGACGATGGAAATAGCCTTGCTTATCAGCGCAGAGGGTTTCGTCGCACAAAACTTGAGGTGCGGCGTGTTGCTCAAGCTTACGTAGTGAAAACCGGCGCTCCTGAAGGCGATTACAAACCCGGCGCGCAAAAATTTGTATTTCTGATCAAGCCCACGGCAACAGCCAAGACAGTTTCCGTTTCCGATGAAGGGACGCCGCGAACAATCGAGATTAGATATTGAACAGCTATGACGTTATCAAAGCGCGCGAACGGCAAAGCGAGCGACTCGCCGCCGAGGGAATCTTCTCGAATGCGGCGATGGCGCCTGGTTTGATTCGTCGTTACTGTTGCACCGACGCCGAAAGCCAGACGATGCTGGAACGTGCCATGACGCGTCTGGGTCTCTCCGCACGGGCCTACGATCGCATTCTGAAAGTCAGCCGCACGATCGCTGATCTCGAAGACTCCGACGAAATCAAATCCGCCCACGTTGCAGAAGCAGTCCACTATCGCCCTCTCGACCGCACTTTCTGGACCTAGCGGAATTGTTCGGCGCGAATTAACCCCGATCCGGAGAGGTCTGCTAGTCCGCGTAGTCTGTTTTCATCTGTGGTTCGTTTCCTCTCGGCTTGTCAGCGCTCGTCGATGATCGGATACTAAAAGGCAGCTATCGAACGCTGATTTCGACGCGGGGAAGAGATTTGCCCTCAGTAATGGTTGAACCGCCGATTTGTCTGCCCGGTTAAGGGAACAAGTGGCTGAAAGCGAAACCGCAACACCGCGAACTTCGGATTACGAACTGGCCCAGCGAGCCGCTGAGGGCGACCGGACGGCCTTCGAAGAGCTTTACCAGCGTCATAATCGCCGCGTATATTCGTTGTGTTTGCGCATGACGCAAAACGTCACGGAAGCCGAGGATCTGGCGCAGGAAGTTTTTATCCAACTCTTCAGAAAGATTGGCAGCTTCCGCGGCGAATCGGCATTTACGACCTGGCTGCATCGCTTGACGGTCAATCAGGTGCTGATGCATTTTCGGAAGCGCGGCGTGCGGCTCGAGCAGACGACCGAAGAAGGCGAAGTTCCCGTGCAAATCGTCAAGGGGACGGAGAATCCAAACGCTATGCCCGTCGTGGATCGCATCGCGCTTGATAAGGCCATAGCGCAATTGCCACCTGGATATAAGGCAGTCTTTACCCTGCACGATATCGAAGGGCACGAACACGAAGAGATTGCGCGCATGCTTGGGGTCTCCGTGGGCACGTCAAAGTCGCAATTACATAAGGCCAGAATGAAATTACGTGGACTTCTCAGGCAACAGAATAAGCCGCGGTAGCAACCAAGCACGTGGCCGCTTTTCAGCCCGACACACAAGAAAACGGGCCACTTTGACATCGCAGCGGCCGGTCGCTGCCGATTTAAAGAGAACGCAGTCTCCCCTTTGTTGCTTTGAGACCGCGAGAGTCGCGTAGTCCCAGGCTGTTCGAAAAGATGCGCGACGCATCAGAGGTTACCGACAATGAACTGCGAGAAATATCAGGATTTGCTGAGCGATTTTATTGACGGGTCGCTGGCTTCCCAAGACCAAAAGAGCATCGAGGCGCATCTGAGCGCTTGTGGCGTGTGCACCGAAGTGCGCGGCGACCTGGATGCTATAGTTACTTACTGTTACGAACATCGCGGCGAGTACGACGCCGTTCCGAATGAGCGCGCGTTGTGGCTCCGCATCAGCAATCTCATCGAGGCGGAGCTGCCACCCGGCTCGCGGACAGAGATTCCGCAGAACGCCGGCTGGTGGTTTCGCTTGATGAATCGAAGTTTGCAGGTGTCGCTTCCGCAGCTTGCTGCTTCTATGATTGCGGTTGCGATAATCGTCTCGGTCGCGACGACGATTGGCTTGAGTCGCTTTGGCTCTGGTGGTGAGAGCACCGGCCTTCGTTCGTCAGGTCTCACGACAGTCGCCCCGAACGGCCAACCGTTGGTGGAACGCTATCGGCAGCAGCAGCAGACGATCGATTATTGGAACCAACGAGTTGAATTGAATAAGACGCGCTGGAATCCGCAAATGCGCGAAACGTTTGAGCGCAACTTGGGCGTGATCGATGCAGCGGTCAACGATTCCCTGAGCCAGTTGAATCAGAACCCGCATGATGAAGTCTCGGAAGAGATACTTAACGCGGCGCTGAACGACAAGGTTGAATTGTTAAGAGAGTTCGCAGAACTGTAGATTGAAAGGCCCTAGATTTACTATCCGATGAGTTTCTTTTCGCCCGTCACCAGGAACCGTGTTAGCAATTTCATCACGTTCCTCCCATTCTTCGTGGTTCTGATCGTTTCGACCAGCGCGCTTGCTCAGCAGCGGGTGTCGCGCCAGTTTCCCGCCGGCAAGAACGTACGGCTGGAGTTGAAGAACTTGTCCGGCACCATCACGGTCGAGTCCTGGGCGCGCGATGAAATCAAGATCACAGCTACGATGGAAGCTCCAGCAGTGCATTTTAACCCGCGACAGACAGCCACCGGTTTGATCATCGACATCGTTGGCGATAATCGAGATCGCGGAGATGTCGGCGACGTGAATTTCAAAGTGCAGGTTCCCACCCGGTCGTCCTTGGATTTGGAAACTCGCAGCGGCCAGATCACCGTTAGCAATGTGCAAGGCGATCTGCTTCGCGCGCATGTCTCGACCTCCGGCGATATCACCCTTTCCGGAATTAGCGCCGCGCGCGTGTTCGCCTCGAACACGACCGGCAACATCTACTTTGACGGCGATTTTGCATCTGGTGGGACCTATGAGTTCAAGTCCGGCCGCGGCACGATCACGCTGCGTCTGCCTGCGAATTGCGGGTTTCATCTGGTGGCTACGGCGCCTGCTGAGAAAATTAAGATGGGTGAATTCTGGCATAATGGGTTGAAGAAGATGGGCGAAGGTCGCAGAATTATTGGTGATGTGGGCGATGGTCGCGCGTCTGTTACGATCATGAATTACCAGGGCGATATCAACTTCCTCCGCCGCTAGCCCACGCGGCAATTGTCCGCTAAACTTCAATTTGTCGTTTCAGAACCCTGAGCCATAGCGAGGGGCGGCCCGTCGCTACAGTTCCGGGTTCTGACGCGTTGCAGACTGGAGTTCTCCGGACGCATTATTTCGCGTGAGAATGATTAAGAATCCAACTTCGATTCTCTCCTTGTATTTGTCGGTCATTTCAGTTCTCCTAGTCTCCACACCCCTCTCCGCTCAAAAAGAGAAGCATTCGAACCAGCCTCCCACGCCAGCCTTGACGCGCATGACGCCGCGTCACGAGAACTTCCGCCTTGCTTATGGCGGCAGCGTGACAATCGTAGGCGCACCGGCCGGTTCGATTACTATCGAAGGGTGGCAGCGCAATGAAGTCGACGTCAGCGCCGAAATTGAATTGCATGGCGGCAGCACGCAGGATCTCGATCGCCTGGCAACGGTCAACACTTTCGTGGTTGATCAGGACACTAATCACGTACGCATTCTGACAACCGGCACGCATGATCGAGCGTTCATGAAAAGCGTGGCGAAGGGCTTTCCCAAGACCCTAATTGGGTTGCCGTGGAAGATTGATTATCGCATCAAGGTCCCTTTGCTGACCGACTTGGAAATTAGCGCCGGTAATGGGCCAATCACACTATCTGGCGTGGAAGGCGCGATTCGCGTGAATGCGGTCGAGAGTGAGGCGTCGCTCCAACTAACCGGGGGAGACGTGGGAGTTACTATCCAGCGCGGGACAATAAAGCTCGGCATTCCAGCGCGCAGTTGGCACGGATTAGGCGCTGACATCAAGCTGGCGAGCGGTAACTTGATTGTTGGCTTGCAGGCAGGTTTCAGTGGTGACATTGACGCACAAGTACTGCGGACCGGCGAGATTGATCTAACTCATGCCGGTCTCGAACCGCTCGGACAAAATGGCATCAGTAAGCGATCAGTTCGCGCGCGCGCGGGCAACGGTGGCGCAACACTCACGTTCACCGTCGGTGACGGCGTCATCAGGATCGTTTCGTATTTGCAGGGTTAGCGATCATGGTTTCAGGAACTCAACTCGATGCCCTCGCAGTCTTCTCGCATCCTGACGATGCGGAGCTGACGATGGCCGGCACACTGCTAAAGTTGAAATCGCTCGGGTATCGCACCGGCGTGCTGGACATGACGCGCGGCGAGATGGGAACCCGCGGGACGCCGGAGATTCGTGCAAAGGAATCGCTTGATGCGGCGCGCGTGATGGGATTGGATGTGCGGCTAAACCTCGGTTTACCGGATGGGCATATATCGGTAAATGACGAGGCGCGCTCGGCTATGGTACGCGTCCTGCGCGCGCATCGACCGAAGGTGCTGTTCACTTCACACTGGGACGATCCGCATCCGGATCATGCAGCGACCTGCCGCATCGTGCGCGAGGCGGCGCGGCTGGCCACCATGAAACGATATGATGAAGAGGCTGGACTTGAAGTGGTGAAAATGCCCAGTATCGCGCATGCGGTCTATTCACGTTTAGTCGTGCCGTCGTTCATTATCGACGTTTCGGATTTCGTCGCGGGGAAAATGAGCGCGATTCGCGCGCATGCCTCGCAGTTCTACAGCGCTGAATCGAAAGACCCAACAACGCGGATCGCCGAAAAAGGATTTCTGCAACAAATCGAATGGCGCTTGCGCTATTACGGGTCCTTGATCGGAGTCACTGCCGGCGAACCATTCTACGTGCGCGAGGCCTTGAACGTTGACGATCCGATCGTGCTACTCACGCGGCCGATGAATATTTATTCTTAGCGATTTGAAGCCTCTCCCAAAGGGAGAGGGAATGAATGGCAATGGCTTACTTCTTCTTCTCTTCCAACACCGCCCGCGCAATTGCGATCGTGGCGCTGGCCCGCGGCGCTTCTCGCTCGAACAATCGAGCCAATTCAACGGAACGATTGTAATCGGCTTTTGCGAGTTCCCCGAAGATGCCGGCCACATCGAACTCGCCGGATGAGGTGCTATGAATCGATGAATTGTTCTTCGTCAACAAGGTGACTCTCATGGCGCCGTCTTCGCCGGTAAAGCCTTCGGCGGA
>QHXE01001084.1 GCA_003222835.1 Acidobacteriota bacterium
ATACGCAACAAGTAGGAACGCGCGAAGGATAACGAATGGTGTCGTTGCCATTACCGATACAGAAGTAATTCTGTTATCAACATTAAATATGAAAAAGCATACTCCGATCACAGCGCCGATGAGTAGTAGCCAGCGAATCCAACCTTTGCGTCGCGCGAGAAAGAACAGTGCTATGGCGGTCAGCCAGAACCCCACGAAGGATGGCGTAAATAGTAACGAGAGCGAAATGAGCAGAATGATGGAGAGCGAAGCCCCATCCCAGGGCGAATGACCAGCGGGCCAAGCCGAGGATATCGTTGCGCACATCGTCGTCAGCACGCTAACGAGCAGTGACGCCCAGGCTAACCGGAGTCCCCATTTAACCTCGCTCGGCGGGAGTGCTGCGGCGCGATGATTCATCTCGAGCCCTCTAACGGTGAAGTTGAGGGGCCGGACGACCACGCTGGACGAGCGCCGCGGGCGCAAACTGTTCCCAGGCGCCCGCGGCGCACAACCACAGATGCATCACGGCCCCCTCGAACGATTGTTAGACGGCACTGGCACTGCCGCTCCTCATCGAAGCCAGTTCTGAGCCGCACCAAGGGCAGAAGCGTATTTCAATGAAAGAGGTACCGCCATCGTGGACGAGCATCCCGAACACGTCGGCCTTGGGGAAATACCGGATGAGTGCGTCGGGACACTGTGACGCCTGCGCGTGCGTATCACAGCTCCACAAGAGTTGGCGGCGCATGGCTTTACAGCATGCCTTAGGAGTCTTTGTCATGGTGCTCGCGACAACGAAAAATCAGAGCGACGACCTCACATTGCCCGTCTAACGATGAGGTTGAGCGGCCGGCCGCAGGCGTGTCCAGCGCGACGCGAGCGCAATATAGCGAAGCGCGCTCGCGGCGCGCCAACTACTACCGATCACGGTCCGCTCCAACCGATGGTTAGAGGGCAACTTTGCTCCTTACGACTGGGACGCGACCCAAAAGGCGACCGCAACAACAATAAGGACGATCACGAAACACCCGACAAGTGCGACCAATAGTGAGATCGAAACGATATCTAGTGCGAGTACCGAGTAGACGTAGCGCGCCCCCAGGTGCGTGAGGCCCTCGGACCATCCAAGAACGAAGACCAGCGCTGACAAGAGACTGCAGAGGACAAATAGCGAGATCGACCTGCGGGGGATAGTGGCACCCTGACGAAGGGCGATCATCGTCCACAGCACAAAGAGCCCGCCATACGCTAGGGCAAGCAGCCAGAGTGGTACACCCAAGACCGCGAGGACTGCTAGTACGAACGGATGTGTAGATCGTAAGGTAGGCTGAGCCCCCGGGAACATCACAATGGAGTTTGCGGCTAGGAGCGCCAGGATGATTCCCCCGCTGAGGCAAATAGCGCGCGTTCTCACAAACCTGGGCACCTAACGGTAAAGTTGAGGGGCCGCACGACCACGCCGGACAGGCGCCGCGGGCGCACACTGTCCCCAGGCGCCCGCGGCGCCAAACCGCTCACGCATCACGGACCCCTCCAACGATTGTTAGGTGCCGCTGTGTGTTGATTTAGCATCTGGTTGGCAATTCGGATCCGGGAGTGCACCTCTGCCGGGCGGCACAACACTAACAGGCCAATGGGTCTTCAGCTGCGCCACAACTCTGTCTGCAAACTTACGCGAAGCGTCAACCGGTTCGGTATCCCCGAAACCCACAGCGACATCAAAGTCGTTGAGTCCCAGATTACCTGCCTCGAGACCAAACCCGTCCTCCCCTTCTACCCCTATGTATATCAGGCCACCATTGGCGTGCATGTTGCGCCCCGTAGCGCCAATCACCTTGAGGTCGCGCTGAGTGGCGTAGCTGCCGTCTACGTACCGAAGCCGTTCGCGTTGCGCGAGCGCCTGCATTTCTGATTTGAAGAGTGCAACGCCGTCTCGATCTTTGAGGCACAGCTGCACAATGAGAAATGGACGCTTGCCTTGAGCGCAAGACAAAGCGGTCGCGCAGGCGGCGAGCGCCAAGAGCACTTGCTTCGCTTTGCGACAACACCGAGGCGTGATCACAAGCGGCACCTAACGGTGAAGTTGAGGGGCCGGGCACCACGGCCCGACAAGCGCCGCCGGCGCATACTGTCTTTCAGCGCCGGCGGCGCCAAACCACCTACGCCTCACGGCCCCCTCGAACGATTGTTAGGGGACGTCATTGGTGTTTGTCCAGCGTGCTGTCTTGACCACATCTGACGAATCGAATCTAAAGACTAGCTTAGGGCCGTCCCCGGTGTGGCCATCGGG
>QHXE01000305.1 GCA_003222835.1 Acidobacteriota bacterium
TGCTCAGCAGCGACCCCATCTCTTTGGTGAATGGATAGCCGCCGTGAATGACGACGAAGTTCGTCTTTCGTAAAGCGAGATCGTTGAAAGCGGATTCCAGCAGCAAAGGATTGCTGCCGCTTTGACGATAAAAACCACCGGCGCCTTCGATGCAATGAATGTGTACCGCGAGACCGAGACGGCCCGCCTCGCGCGCGATGTAATAGAAAAGAAAATCCTGAAGCGCTTTGTAACCGCTTGCGGGAGGTTCGCCACCTCTTACGTAACGAGCATAAATCGCCCGCGCAGTTGATTCATCCGGATTGTCAAAATCAAGCTTTCGGAGATACGCAGCCTCGAACTTGACCGCCACTGCTCCATTTCGTTTCTGTCGCTCGAGCGTTCGGGTGACGACAGTTTTGATATAAGCATCGAGCGATGGCGGTAATGCGCTGAGTTTCAAATCCGCGAGATAACGCTTTAACAACTTCTCTTCGCCGGGAAAAAAACCTTTGTAGTCTTGATTGAATCGCATTGCCGCGGCGTTGTTGAGCGGAAAGATCAGCGCATCGTCGAACGCCACCCAACGAAAGCGAGGCGCCGTCAAGCCTCTTCCCATAGCCACGCGGTTCGCGAACATGGTTTCGATGTTGAGTTGATCCAGGACCCAGGCGGGAAATCCATCGCCGCGTTCTTTCAGCACGCGTTGTTTCGTGGCCATCGACTCGCGCAGGTGTGCTTCAGTCATGTCGTTGTGGGAGTACCGATATAGATCGTGCCACGCGCGAATGAATTCAGGGTTGGCCGGGCTCAAACGCACCGGCAAAGGAAACACCGTGATGGCATCCAACGGCAGCGCGTCGTATTCATCGTCGGGCTTTTCGCCTTCCGCGACGTACTTCAACGGATGTGCGTGATTGTCGATAGCTTTGATCTTGTAGACCTCATTGAGTAGATCGCGATCGATTCCGGTTTGGGCGAACACGGGAGGGAGATATCCGCTGGCGAGAAATAAGCTCAGAGCAATTAAGAGTTTTCTCATTCTAGGCCTCTCTAAATGACTAATCATCCGTAAACTAATTTTTTGCCGAGTTCTCATTCTCACCCGGTTTCAACCGGGTGGCCCCGCAGTCGTCGCGATCTCCTTCAACCGTTTCAACGGTTTCCCTCATCGCGCCATTCCAGTCCGTACCGGTAGAATACTCAGACAGATTCACCGAGGCTCGTGCCGCCGCGTCCTTGTCCAACATCGGCTCGCGGCGAAGTGTCTCCCAGATCAGGTGAAGCCAACAGCGCGAGTAAGAGTGAGTTGACATTGGGAACGTCTCCTTTCGGGCTCTGATTGAAAAGACGCGTGCAATACTGATCCTGAAGTGTTGCTTAATGCAAGGGAGGAAACCGTTGAAACGGTTAATGAATCTCTTGTTGCTACGACCACTGCCACCCGGCTGAAGCCGTGTGTGAATTAGAGGGTTTGATTACCAGGCTTGAGGAGCCAGGCTGTGGCAAAGGGTTTCAATTGAGGGTCTGACAAAGGAATGAGTAAGGTTCTTCAATGCAGCGTGTATCCCTTGGTCGGATCTTCGATATACATTCCGAGTTCCAGCGAATCGAGCGCATCATCCCAGGCCTTCGTGGCTCGGGCCGCGTCTTCGGGCCAATATTCCATCGTGATGATCGGTTGAATGGTGCCACTGCGCGCCAAACAAAGCCGCGTACGCGCTTCGCGTTCATCTTGCTGCCGATCGACGAACATCGATTCCAGCCACGCTATTTCGACGTCACCGTTACGCTGCTCTTGAATCTCTCCGCGCCAACGAATATCGCGCGCATCGCCCTGAATCGCGGCGGGAATCAAGTCCCGAAGCGGCAAGCCACTCCAGTCGATCGGCGGCAGCCGCATGATCGAGACTTCCATGTGAATGTCGTCATCGGGTGGTCGACGATCGTGAAAGTTGATCGAGTTCTCGCCGGGAATCACGACCCAATCTTCCGGATAGTCAAGCCGCAAAGCGCCGCGATCGGCCACAAAGATTTTGCAGCCGGGCTTGGCGCGCCAAGTGTGATCCTCCTGCAGCGTTAACTCATCTTTGATCCAATCAGCCATCAGGTTGGATTGTATTATACTTCAGCCGAAGCAAATGTCCGACGGAATCTTCAGTTTCCCCTCGAGGCAAGACAAGTTGAAAGTTATCTGACATGCTTTGATCATGGCATTCAATGAAACTGTCTTTGTTACTGGATTTCCTGGCTTCCTGGCTACTCGTCTCGTGAGGAGGTTGGCTGCGGAAGGCGCGCGATTCATTTTACTGACACTTCCGTTGTTTACTGACGTCGCACGACTCGAGGCAGCACACATCGCCGCCGATACAGGAGCCAATGCGAATAACTTCCGCATTATCGAAGGCAATATCACCAAGCCCGATTTGGGACTCTCGACGAATGAATTGGAGAGCGCGCGCCGGGAAACGACTACCATTTTTCATCTGGCGGCAGTCTATGACCTCGCAGTGGACAGCGCGGTTGCCGCGCATGTGAATGTCGAAGGCACACTGAACGTCAACAACTTCGCGAAGTCGATCGAAAACTTAAGGCGCTATCATTACATCTCGACCTGCTATGTCGCTGGTAAGCGCGAAGGCCTGATTATGGAAACCGAGTTACATCACGAAGCTGGCTTTCGCAATCATTATGAAGAGACGAAGTATCTGGCCGAGTTGGGAGTAGAGACTCTGAAGGCCGAATTGCCGATTACCATTCATCGTCCGGCTGTTGTTTGCGGCGATTCCCGCACCGGTGAAACCGCAAAGTACGACGGCATCTATTATCTGATTCATTACCTGCGCAGATGGCCCAGCGGGTTGACGCGGCTGAACATCGGCAATCGCGACGTGTGTTTGAATTTGGTGCCGGTTGATTTTGTGATCGAGGCGATGGCCGTGCTGGCGAAGGATGACCGCGCGATTGGCGCCACAGTGCAACTCGCGGATCCGGGGCCGCTGACGACACACGAATTATTTAACGAGATTTCAAAAGCGATTGGAGGGAGAGATTCGTTCGCTACGGTTCCGGCAGGCATAGTCTATCCGGTGCTGAGGTTACCTTTTGCGCCAAAGATAACCGGCCTGCCGCATTCAGCAGTTCCTTATTTCTTTCTGGATCAGACGTACGACACCACTCGCGCGCGCACGTTGCTGGAGCCTCACGGCATTAGATGTCCGAGGTTTCCTGGTTACGTGGAGGCCTTGGTGAACTTCGTCGCGGAACATCCAACGCTGTAAGACTGACCACTTTCCATTTGTCATTTGACATTTTTCATTTGCCATTGATGCCGTTGGTTCACGGTTTAGAGTTCAAGCTTTAGCTTGCGTATTTCGTAAGTGGCAACCTAAAGCTTGAACTCTGAACTCGTGTTACTGAGACAAATGAAAAATGTCAAATGACAAATGGAAAATGTCTACGGCCCCAGCCGCTCGATCACCCAGGTTCCATCTTCACGCAATCGATATCGCAAACGATCGTGCAGGCGGTTCTCACGGCCCTGCCAAAACTCGATCGTGGCCGGCTTCAGTCGATAACCGCCCCAATGCGGTGGCCGCGGAACGTTGTCGCCGAACTTCCAACTGAATTCCTCGAATCGTTTTTCAAGTTCCGCGCGGCTCTCAAAGACCGCACTCTGCTTCGAAGCCCAGGCGCCAATTTTGCTTCCCAGCGGTCGTGAGTGAAAGTATTGTGCCGATTCTTCGTCGGATACCTTTTCCACAGAGCCTTCGATTCGAACCTGCCGCCAAACCGGCGACCAGTAGAACAGCAGACAGGCGCGGGCGTTTTCGGCCAGTTCTATTCCTTTGCGACTGTTGTAGTTGGTGTAGAAGACAAAGCCGCGATCGTCAAAGCCCTTCATTAGCACTATGCGCGCGCAGGGCGAGCCGTCCTTGGCAGCGGTGGCGAGGGTCATCGAAGTCGCATCCTGTTCCGACATTCCGTTCGCACTTAAATCCTGGTACCACTTCTCGAATTGACGGAGCGGATTTGGATCAACGGAGGCTTTTGTCAAATCTGAAGGTGCATCAGTCATGTGGCGCATTCATGCGATAGTCAGATTTAATTGGCAGGGTCTTCGGCTTCTTCCTTTTTCTTGGTCCACATGCCCGCGATCTGATGCGCTTCGGCGAGTGTCAGATTGTCGTAGACATCGGCACTGTCCTTGACGACGCCATTTTCCAACTCGGCAACTTCCCAATCAGGCGCTTCGGGATCGGTACCGGTTTTACCCGGCGAAACTCGAATTTCATAAGAGACGGTAGGGTTTTCTTCCATCATTGAAGCTTTGTCCTCTATTTATTTATTTATTACGCGGACCTTACCGTTCAAGTCCGATCAAAGTTAAGAGGTCGCAATTATGACTTACCGAAGTAACAGCCCGCAACCGTTTGCGATATCATCTGACTTGCTGATTTGAGGCTATGACAGATCGATTAAGAAAAGCGCCAAAGGAAAAATCCTTGCCGTTAGTCGCAATCATTGGCCGGCCCAACGTCGGCAAGTCGACTCTGTTCAATCGGCTGATCGGCGAGCGGCGAGCGATTGTCGGCGACGAGCCGGGTATCACGCGCGATCGCATCTATGGCGAGGCGAACTGGCGGACGCAGCGATTCGCGCTGGTGGACACCGGCGGAATTGTGCCCGATGACGAGGCGGTGATTCCGGCAAACATCCTCAAGCAGGCGAGCTTTGCAATTGATGACGCCCAAGCGTTGATCTGGGTCGTCGATGCGCGCAAAGGTATCACGCCGTTGGATGAAGAACTCGCGCGGCTGTTGCGTTCGACAGGAAAGCGAGTGTTAACCGCCGCGAACAAAGCCGATGTTACGCATTGGGAAAGCGACGCCGGGGAGTTTCATCGCTTTGGGTTTGCAGAAGTCTTTCCCATTTCTGCGGAGCACGGGAATGGGATTGGGGAGATGCTCGATGCGCTGGTGAGTAACATTCGCGGCGCTGGGTCGACCGTCAGCGAAAACCAAAATGCGGGCGGGACGCCCGCGCTCCCAGTGAGGGAGTTGCGCCTGGCAATCGTCGGGCGGCCGAATGTTGGGAAGTCGTCGTTGCTAAATCGGCTGTTGGGTGAAGAGCGCGCAATTGTTTCGCCGGTTGCGGGCACTACGCGCGACAGTGTCGATACTCTGCTTGAAACTTCAGAGCAGACTTTCCGCCTCATCGATACCGCCGGGATCCGGCGCAAAGGCAAAACGCAGGCGCTGACCGAAAAGCTTTCGGTGGTGATGGCGCGCAAGAGTTTGGAGCGAGCTGACGTGGCAGTTGTTTTGCTCGATGCCGAGCAGGGAATCGCAGCGCTTGATGCGGCCATTGCCGGTTATGCCGTTGAAGCGGGCTGTTCGATTATTTTGGCAATTAATAAATGGGATACGCTTGAAGATAAAAAGACCGGCACGGCGGCGGCGTTCGAGCGCGACGTACGCGAGCACATGAAGTTTCTCAGTTGGGCCTCGGTGGTTACGATATCAGCG
>QHXE01000306.1 GCA_003222835.1 Acidobacteriota bacterium
ATCGGCAAGTTGTATTTGACTGCCGTGAGGAACTCGCCCATCAACATGGTGAAGCCGCCGTCGCCGACGAAGGCAATCGATTGGCGTTCAGGAAACGCAAGCTTTGCCGCAATCGCGTAAGGCAACCCCGGCGCCATCGTCGCCAGATTTCCCGAGCAACTGAACTTCTGTGTGCCGCGCATTTTGAAATGGCGCGCGATCCAGGTCGTGATCGTTCCTGAGTCGGTCGAGATAACCGCGTCGTCTGACGCGAGTTGCGAAAGCTCCCAGGCGACGCGCTGCGGCTTAATTGGCCCATCCCCGTTAGCGGTGCCCTGATTGGCCATAAGCTTCCACCAATCCTTCATGCCCTTCTGCGCCTTATCGAGAAGCTTGTGCTTACGCTTGCGTTTGATTAATGATGAAAGCGCCGCGGTCGTCGCTTTCGCATCGCCAACCAATCCCGCATCGACTGGAAAACGCAAACCAATGCGATCGGCCTTGTCATCGATCTGTACACCTTTCGCGGCGCCGGGTTTTGGCAAGTACTCCATATATGGAAAAGACGAGCCGATGATCAGCAGCGCGTCGCATTCTTCCATTGCCTCGACCGATGGCGTCGTGCCAAGCAACCCCAAACCACCAGTGCATAGCGGATGATCGTCCGGCACTACCTCTTTACCAAGCAAAGCTTTCACAATCGGCGCGCCCAATTTTTCGGCAATCTCGATTACTTCCGCGCCCGCGCCGCGTGCTCCCTGACCCACCAATACCACCGGCTTTTTTGCTTCGTTGAGAATGGCGGCGGCCGCTTTCAATTCCTTTTCAGTGGGCACTAGGCACGGCGGCGTCCATCGACTCGTCGTCGAGCCATTCACTTTGTGCATCGACTTTTTCCGAGAAAGCTCATATTCCTGATAATCAACCGGAAAAGTTATGTGGGCAACGCCGCGATGATTCAGTGCATGGCGGCAAGCTTCGTCGACGAGCATCTCGACTTGATTCGGATTGATGACTTCCTGATTGTAGACAGCCACGTCGTCGAACAACCGCGCCATATTTACTTCCTGTTGGAAGTTACTGCCTTTAAGATCGGAGTACGTCTGGCCGGTGAGCGCCAGCACAGGAGCTTGATCAAGTTTCGCGTCGTACAGGCCATTGAGTAAATGAATGCCTCCTGGACCTGAAGTCGCCAGGCAACAGCCAAGCTTGCCGGTGTACTTCGCATACGCGCACGCCATGAACGCAGCGGCTTCTTCGTGACGCACTTGAATGAAGCGCACGTTGTCCTGCCGCGTGCGCAGCGCTTCCATGATCCCGTTAATGCCGTCGCCCGGCAAACCGAAGACAGTATCAACGCCCCAATCGATGATGTTTTCAACTAGAATGTCGGCAGCTGTTTCCGCCATAAAAGACCTCTCCGATCTATCACCACTAGAACTGATGGCTACTCGCTACACTAGCTGCGGGCTCTGAAGGAAAATTTCAACTCAGGTGCGAGATCGTTTCTTCTTTTCGACGCTCTTCTCGATGTTCTCGTCAGGGACCAGTTCATCGAGGCGCGAACGTCCGGGCGCGGTAACTTCCTGTTGGTTGTAATATCCACCCGGCGCAAATTGCCCAGATTCGCCGATGTCCAGCGATCTCTCTTCCTTCCTCACCGGGTCAGCGGTCGAAGGCTCCCAGCCCTCTTCGTCTTTGCGTACTTTTGCTTCTTTCATGGTGCCCTCCCTTGATCAACCCATATGCAAGGAGAGGGCCGCTGGGGAACAAGACATGTATGCGGAAGACCTCGCTGGAAGAGCAAAAGCTAGAAGCGTAGTGAACCGCGACAGCAGTGTTCGATAATGCGTAACGCTGCTAGCTCTCATACCAACCTGTTTTTAGTAGATGCAAACGCCAGCAAAGGGTTCCACTAAAAAGATTGCCAGGTATTGGCATGGTTGCGGTGGAAGCATCATCTCAGATCTCATTTCTCAATAGCTAACAAAGGAAGTGCGGCAGTGGCAACCATTCAACAATTTTGACTTCCTCGCGCACCTGCATCTTGCATCACAAAGACGCAATTTAGTTACGGAAATCCTGTGTCACCATCAAACCATGTATGCCGCCGTCCATGATGCCGATGCCCACACGCCCGAAGTCTCGCTGCAAGATGTTGGCGCGATGTCCGGGCGAGCGCATTAGACCCGTGTGCGCGATTTGCAGGGTTGGAGCGAGAGCGAGGTTTTCTCCGGCGGTGAGAAATCGCACGTTCGCTTCCCGCATGCGCTCGAAAGGATCGCGGCCCTCGGGCGTAACGTGCGCGAAATAGCCGCGCGCAAACATATCAGTTGAGTGCTGACGTGCGACTTGTGCGAGCTCCGGGTCAGGTGCAAGCGGTCGCAATCCCGCCGCGGCTCTTTCCTCGTTAACCAATTCCAGCATCTTGGCTTCTAACTCCGGTCTGGGACGCGGCGCCACGACTCTGTAAGAAAGCGAAACTCGCTCGTTTGATTCAGGTCGGACAGTGAGGAGATTTAGCGTTTCGGCGATGGCCTCGCCGAAAACTGGATGCAGCAAGGCTTCGAGACGCTCGGTGTAGACTGCGAGACGGTTGACGGTAGCACTCGCGCGGGCGCGCTCGCGCAAGCCTTCATTCAGCGGGATTGCCAGGAGCAGCGCCGAGGCGATTGCCGCCGTAATCAATCCATTTGCGAATCCCGGAATAATGCCGAGCAATCGATTCGGTAGTCGGTGGTGAATCTCTTTTGGTAATCGTTTCAGAAGCGCATTGCCGAGAAGATGAATTGCCACGCCCACGATGACGGCAATTAAGATGAAGGCAAGCGGCCGATTCCAGATTTGTGGCGACGATTGAACATAGACGGCGAGCCAGCGTGCGACCGGCTGATAAAAACGCAGGCCTGCCAGCAGACTTAAGACCCAGCCGGCCAGATCAAGCACTCCGAGGATGAAACCACGGCGGTAGCCACCGAGCACGCTCAAGAGCACGAGCACCAGGAGAAGGATGTCGATTACATTGAAAGCCATTCGTTCGTTCAAATGCCCGGGAAGGTTCGTCGCTGATCTCAAATCAAAAGCGAGCCGTGTTAGTGCAACGCATAGAGATTTCCGTCATCACTTCCAAAATAGATCATCCCACTGGCGACAGCCGGAGAAGACCTCATCCAACCAAAAGGCGCATTGAATTTCCACCGCCTCTTTCCAGTCTCTACATTGACTGCGTAAAGATGACCATCGGCGCAACCGAAGTACGCAATGCCATACGTGATAGATGCCGATGAGATGATCGGGCCGCGCGTCTTAACACGCCATGTTTCTTGTCCAGTCTCAGCGTCCAGCGCATAGAACTTTCCGTCATCGCCCCCAAAATAAACCGTCTGATTTTGTATGGCCGGAGATGATCTGAGTCGCTCGTTCGTTTTGAACCTCCATCGTTCCAGGCCCGACTTCGTATCGACCGCATAGAAGATTCCATCCATGCTGCCAAAATAAACCGTGCCCTCAACGACGGCAGGTGAAGAGAGGATTCTGTACCCTGTTTTGAATCTCCACTTCTCGCGTCCGGTCGCCATATCTACGGCATATAGATAAGCATCCCAGCAGCCGAAATAAATAGTGCCCTCAGATATCGCCGCAGAAGACAGAATCCAACTATTGGCTTTGAACCTCCAAAGTAGTTTTCCGGTTGCGGCATCAACTGCATAAAAGTATGTATCTGCGCTGCCAAAATAAACAACGCCATCGCTCACCGCCGGCGACGAATAGACCCTGTATCCAGTCTTAAAACTCCAGCGTTGCTTACCTGTCTGCGCATCTATGGAATACAGGTAGCCGTCGTGGCTTCCAACATATACTGCTCCGTCCGCGACGGCCGGCGAGGAATACACGACATCGCCTGTCTTGAACTTCCACTTGAGTTCTCCGGTCAGCGCATTCAGCGCATAAAGATAGCCGTCGTCGCTACCGAAATAGATGGTATCGCCCGAAACGGTGGGCGAGGAAAACCAGGCTTCTATGACACGTTCAGTCTTGAACTTCCATTTAACTCCGTGCAGTCGCTGAATGCCTTGTGTCTTATAAACACCCGTACGCTCCAGGTTCGCTCGAAACATAGCCTCCGCTGATACTGCGCCGTAAGACACGGGCGACAGTATTAAATAAACAGTGTCGAATAGAATCAGCAGAATAGCGCTTCCGATAACTCTCTTCATAGCGGTTGTGATAAGTTTATCCTAACCCCTACTGAAATTTCCCAGAGCTAGCGCGACGGCCAGATCTTCGCGCTGAAGGAGAATGCGATGCGCGCACTTCAATCATTAATCATTCTTTTCCTTTGCGCCGGATTTGTATTTACTCAGCAGCATCGAGTGGGCACCAGCGGGCCGGAGCCGCCACCGTTGCAAGGTCAGGGCCGTTGGCATTATCGCGCCCCGCTTCCTCATGCGCGTAGCGAAGTAGCAGTGGCTGAAGTGTCCGGCAAAGTGTACGTGATCGGCGGATATGCGGATGGATTCGTCGATCAGCCGCTCAACGAAGAATACGATCCAACGACCAACACTTGGCGCGGCCGCGCTCCAATGCTGCGCGGTTTGAATCATGTCGGCGCGCTGGGGCTTAACGGAAAACTTTACTGCATCGGCGGGTTCATCGAGCAGAATCATTCCGCCGTGACTGACGTGAGCGTTTACGATCCGGTAACTGATAAGTGGCAGAGACTTGCGCCGCTGCCCGTGCCGCTCGGTTCAGTTTCCGTTGCCGTTCTGGATGGGAAGATTCATGCAGTCGGCGGACACGATCGCGAGAGCGTCGGCACTCACCGTGTTTATGATCCGGCCGCGAATAGCTGGAGCGAACTGGCGCCACTGCCTAATCCCAGAGATCACATGGGTCTGGTCGTGATTGGCGGCAAGCTCTATGCGGTCGGCGGCAGATTGAATACATTTGAATACAACACCAATGAATTGGACGTTTACGATCCGGCAACGAATTCGTGGAAGTTGCTGAAGCCTATGCCGACGGCGCGCAGCGGAATGGCGGTCGCCGTTCTGGATGAAAAGATTTTTGCGTTCGGCGGCGAGCGGCTTGGAGGTACGTTCAATCAGAGTGAGGTTTACGATCCGGCAACGAATACATGGGCAGTGCTTACCCCGATGCCGATGTCAGTTCACGGAACCGGTGCTGTAACGATGGGCGGAACGATTTACATTCCCGCTGGCGGCACTCTGAACGGCGGAACGGCACAAACCAACGGCAATCAGGCTTTCACGTTGAGGGAGGCGAGTTCTTAAGGCCAACGCTCGCTCCTTGCCAGTTGGATAATCAGAATAAAGCTCTCAGCTCGCTGCTGCCTGCGCTTCTCTGACAAGGCGTTTTCCAGCTTGCTCATCTGCTGCCAAACAATACACCTCACCCATGCCAGCGGTTCTCTTATGCGGCGTTTACTGCGGCAGTCCTACGCGCTTCACGAGATCGGCAAAGCGCGGGTCGGGGCGGAGGCTGTCGAGTCGGGGATCGCGGTTGAGATAAACCAGCAAGTCAGAGCGTTCCTTGTAGGCATTTTCCAGCCACTCGAACGCCAAGTCCTTCTCTCCCAGGCCCGCATAAATTAGGGCAATATAATACGATGATACATACCGTTGCTTTGATAACTGCTTCAATTCATCGATTACCTTCTTCGCCTCTCCTCCCTTTCCTGAAGCTGCATAGGCATATCCTATGTCCGCGTCAACCGCCACAATCTGCTGGAGAAGATTTTTCGCCTTTCGTAATTCCGTTTCGGCCTCTGCGTACATTCCCTTTTGCGCATAGGCTTGCCCCAGATACCAGTGCGTCAGACCATAGTTAGGGTCCATCTCAAGCGTCTTTCTGAATTGCTCTATCGCCAGGTCGTACTGGTGTGCGTAGATGTAATGCCATCCCAGGTGAAGGTTCATAACCATATCGAGCTGATCAAGCTCCAAGGCGCGTTTGCTCTCAGCTAACGATTCTTCAGGCCGACTCATTGCCATCAAATAATGTGAATACCAGTGGTGAGCGTTCGCATAGTTCGGGTCTAATTCAATAGCTCGCTTGAATTCTCTCTCGGCGCCTGCCCAGTCCCAATCGTAATTCAATCGAATGTAAGCAAGCGAGGTATGTGCTTCAGCAAGCGTGTCATCCATCTCTAAGGCTTTCGTCGCCGCTGCCTTGGCCTTTAGCAATCTGCCAATCCAGTGTAAGCCAGCGCGTACGTTGGGTCTTTTTCAATTGCCAACTGGAAATACTCAATAGCTTTCCTCGCTCCGTCCTCAGTCCTCCGGTTCCAATAGAAGCGTCCCTTCAGGTAAAGCTGGTAAGCCTCTGGGTTCTCTGTGTAATGTTTGGCCACACGGCTCTGCTCCGGGCCGGAAAGTTTTAGTCGGAGGTTGCCGGTAATCTCATGGGCAATGTCGCGCTCGACGGCCAGCAGGTCTGAGACTTTACGTTGATATTGTTCGCCCCAAAGCTGTTTGTTTTCGCGCACATCGAGCAACTCTGTGCTGATGGTCAGACTATCGCCGCGTTGCATGATTCGGCCGGTCAGTACGGCGCGCACACCCATCTCTTTGCCC
>QHXE01000307.1 GCA_003222835.1 Acidobacteriota bacterium
ATTTCGTGGGAAGTGGACGACAGCCGCGAGAGTATCTACCGCGAACGTGAAGATGCTCAGCTATGAGCTACCTCATCGATACGAACGTACTGGTCCGGCTGGCACAACCAAGGAACCCGGATCAGAGGGAATCCCGTAGAGCGTTAAGAGTACTGCGACGGCGCCCAGACTTTCTCGGAATCATTCCCCAAAACCTGATCGAATTTTGGGCAGTCGCAACTCGCCCGGCTTCTTCTAACGGCCTGGACTTGACTGTTGATGAAGCCGCGAGGTATATCGGCAAGCTCAAGGCGCTATTCACACTTCTGCCGGACAGCTCAGATATTTTTAATGAATGGGAAGGGCTGGTTCTTCAACATCAAGTGCTGGGCAAACAGGCTCATGACGCGCGTCTCGTCGCCGCGATGAACGTCCACAAGCTTACACATTTGCTCACCTTCAACACTACCGACTTTAAGCGCTTCACTGGGATCACAGTCATCAGTCCAACAGAGGTAAACTGACCTGACGCTAAAATGACGAAGGAATATCAAAGCATCAGATTCAACATCGACGACCGCGTCGCGCGGATTACCTTCGCGCGACCGCCGCTCAATGTCTTCAACATCGCCATGATGAGGGAGATTGGCGATGCGTTGAACGAATGCGTTTCACGGCATGACCTGGCCGCAATTGTGTTCGACGCAGCGGATGGCACCCGCGCGTTTAGTGCGGGCGTCGCCGTGGAAGAGCATCTGCCGGAAACGATCTTTCAGATGCTCGACTCGTTCCATTCGATCTTTCGCACCTTGGCGCAAATTTCGAAACCGACGATTGCCGTCGTCGATGGGGCAGCGCTTGGCGGCGGTTGTGAGTTAGTGGCGGCGTGCGACATTGTCATTGCGAGTGAGCGCGCGCGATTTGGCCAGCCGGAAATTAAGCTTGGCGTCTTTCCGCCCGTGGCCGCCATCCTTCTGCCGCGTATCATAGGAGAAAAGCGGGCGCGCGAATTAATACTCACCGGCGAGATGATCGACGCCGGCGAAGCTCGGCGACTCGGTCTGGTAAGTTACGTAGTCCTGACCGTCGAGCTTGAGCAAAAAACGGAGAGTCTTCTCGTCAAGCTTCGCGAGCTTTCCGCATCTTCACTGGCGATGACGCGCGCCGCGCTTGATCTTGGCGGTCGAAGTGGTTTTGAATCAGTGTTGACGGAAGTCGAGAATCTTTATTTGAACGAGCTGATGAAGACTGAGGACGCGAGTGAAGGCGTGCACGCATTCATGGAGAAACGAAAACCTGAGTGGCGGAATAAGTAATGCCTCAACCTTATAGAAGAAATAGATCTTTGCTGCTCTCGATCTCGCTGCTGATCCAGCTGGTCGTAGCTCCGGTCTCAATTGCCCAACGCCAGCCTTCCCGAAACGGCGCACACTCCACAACTACGCGCGAGCCGTTCAGCTCGGCGGACCGTCGGATAGTCGAACGGGCGATTGGCGCGACTTGTGCCGAGCGCGTTCGAGATCCTTCCGGCAGCGTGCCCATCGATGAAATGCAGGCGCGACCTTCCTTGGCAGTGAGCAATCCTGAAGCCGTTACCGGTCTGCATCGCGCTGAGCGCTTGTTGCCCTCAACCAGAAAGCTGGTCGTCAATGCGATTATTCAACTGGCGAAGGAATATGATCTCTACGGCAGCGCGACGATGCAGACCAAAATCAATTCGGCCACCACACGGGTCGAAGCTGTGCGCCGCGTAAAGCCGGACGTCGACGCCCGTGACAACGCCTCGGTCGTTCTGCGCGACCCGCGCACGATCGAGTTCGGCACTATCTTTCTCGCCGGCTTGCGTTCAGACGAAGCCATGATCGGCGTCCTGGCCCACGAGTTGACGCACATCGCCAGCGGCCAGCCGGACGCTCTGAAACCATTGTTTCGCGCCATCGGGCGGCGAGCCGCTACGCGCACCGGCTTGCGCATCCAGGGGCAGCGAGCCGAAGAGCTGTCGTGTGACCTGGTTGGAGCCCTCGCCGTTCGTGAATACATCAAAGAGACGCCAAGCTGGGAGCCTCTGCCGCGCCGTTTGGCTCGCGCTTTCGAACACAACTGTGTCGACGACGATGCTTCAGACGAAGATCATCTTTCGCCGCGCAACACGATTCGCGCCTTGTTTGCGCTCGAAGTCGGATTGGCGAACGAGATTCTAAGTGATGTTAATTTGAGCGCCCTTTGGCTGCGAGCAAACTTCGATCTAGTGCGCGGCGAATCTGTTGGTAAATCTAAGCATCATGATTTCTTCGCATTCACACCCTGCTTTAGCTGGGTGTCACCAGGCGACCATTGCCGATTCATTAACCGTTTTAACGGTTTCGACCGGGCGATGAAACCGTTAAAACGGTTAAGCGCGTAGGTTCTTTTCGCCCGTCACCCAGCTAAAGCAGGGTGTGAATGAGACGTCTTGGCGCGCCGGGTTTGATCTGACGAGCGACCTTCAAGCTATCTTACTTCAGTGGCAAGAACATTCTCACTCTTGATTAGCTCGGTTCTACTCTTATCCGCAATCGCATGTCATATTGAGAGCGGACAAGAGAGACTGAGGCCTCGACAGTTGCGCGACGTTCCTTCGCGGGCGTTGGCTTTCAACTTTCAAGCCGACGTCGACCCACCTCAAGCGGTGACCGCTGACGAGGCAAAGATAGTCCCCGCGATTCAAGATGATTTCGACAAGCGCCATCCTGACTTTGCTCTTTTGCGGACCGTGGTTTCGCCGGACAATCAACGCGCACTGGCTCTCTACAACACCGCGGACGAACCATCGCAAACCTTTCGCATCGATCTCTACTCCGCGGACGGAACGTTTCTGCGTAACATGACGCCGCCCGATGTCGCGGTTGTTTTTCAGGATTCGGTAGTCTGGTCGGCGGACAGCAGCTTCATTGCTTTCGTTGGCCGCAAAAGTCTGAAGGCCGAAGCCAGTCCTACTCCTGCTGAAGAACTGGCGCCTATTGCTGCGGCTTCACCCGGAGCTTCTCCGGTTCAAACATCCTCTGTCTTGCCGGCGTTTGCGCCGGTGAAAGTTTTTAATACTGAACAGATTTATCTGTGCAACCGTGATGGTTACGATCTCAAGCCGCTCACGAGCCGCGACGGACTGATCTATTTCGCACTCTCGTGGGCGCCGGACAGCCATGCACTGGCTGCGCTCGCATGCAAAGAAGGCGAGTGGAATGCGCGCGAGAAAGAGTTGAAGACTCCGGCCGGCCGGCCGCGAGTAATTTCGATCGACGGCCAGGAACGTTTGTTGGATGACGCGTTAGCTGAGGCCCCTCCAGTCTGGTCGCCTGACTCATCGAAGATCGCTACTGGGTTCGGCGTAGATATCGGCATCTATGACGCTGCCGGCAAGTCGCCGACGCAAGCGCGGATTGCGTTGCGCGAGCGGCTGCTTACGGCGTCGGCGGCTTTTGACGAGAAATCGTCGGCTGGAAAGAAGACGGCAGGAGAAGCATCGAACAATACTGCGGCGGCGGACAATACTGCGGGAATAATTCCGGTTTCATTTAATCCGATTGTGCGCATTGAGTGGCCGATGCCCGAAAAGCTTTATATCGAGACGGCCTACGTAAGCCTGCGCAGCGAACTAATCAAGACTTTTTCACGGTGGCACTTGTTGGTATTGAGTCCACAAGCGGCGGTGCTTGGCCGGTGAGGAGCCCGATCATTTTCCATTTGTCATTTTCCACTTGTCATTTTCCATTTGTTGCCTTGCGGGCCAGATCCATGAAAGCACAAGTCCGATCACCCAAAGCCCCGCGGCGACGACTGCGGCCATCACAACCCAAAATTTCCAGTAGCTGCTGAAGATATTTTCCCAGCCCGGCTGAATCCGATGCGCAACGTTCACGTTCAACTCTGGCGAAGTCGTCAAGCGTGCGGCGATTTGCATGAAGAGGTACCAGGCAAACGCGTAAATCCAGGCTATCCGATCCATGCGCACGCGGCGCAACACGATTAGCCCAACGATGATTCCACCCACGTGCGCCAGAGTGGTTGAAAAGTAAAGACCGCTGGCAAGCAGCACGTAGCGAATCCAAACTGCCAAGCCTGGTATCGTCCAGATGGCCGCGGCGCGAATCAACTCCCGATGTCCCAGGAACAGTCCTGCCGCCAACAGCAAATCTCCGACGTTGCACATCCATAAAAGATTGCCGGCGTCACCGTAGCGCCAATAATGCCCCGCTTGGACGAGGAAAAAGCTTAGCGGCAGGAACCCAACCAAACGAAAGCGTGCATCCAGTCGCTCACCCATTTCGGCTAAGAATATCACGCCTGAGTTTCGACGAAATCTTATGCAATGAAGTGTAGACACAACCCCGGCATTTGCGTTAGAGTAATGGCCCCCCAAAAGCACAAGCTAATAGCGAGTTTTAGGTGCGCACGCGCGTGCGTGATGGCCCCGGTGATGGCAGCGCTGCCCGTGAAACGAAAGTAATTTAGCCCTGCTCGCGCGTTGCTGCTTGGCGAAAAAGTGGCCGCACAGGATTGCCCTATTGTGATTCCTGACATGATGGTCCCATTGCGTCTGGCGGATTCAAACCAGACATCAATCGTTCCCGGTAAAGAACCAACCTTGCCGATAGGGTCGTTTGCCAGGGGCCTGCCGAGGCGAAGAGACACAACGCACTTGCCAGGTCGCCGGCTAAATGTCCGAGGCTCGCAACTCAAAGTGTTGGTCGTTGATGACGTGAATGATGTGACCGAAATGATCGGGCTATTCTTGAAGCACGCCGGTTATGAAGTAAGCACGGCGGATTCGGCGCGCGCAGCTTTGCGGTTGGCAGGTGAAAGAGCTTTCGATCTGATTATCTCGGACATAGGGATGCCGGCGATGAACGGCTACGAACTGGCTGAGGCTTTACGGCGCATGCCGGATTATCGAGAGATTCCACTGATCGCGGTGACGGGTTACACCGAGTACGACGATCGTGGGCGCTCGTTGCGATCCGGCTTCAATGCCCACATGACCAAACCAATCGACCCTTCGCAATTGTTGAGTCTAATGAACGAGTTGCTTGGTTGAGTAGAGTCGCCTTCCGAAACTGCTTCTGGTCGGCGGCCCTTATATGCTAAGTTTCTCTCATGAGCACTCTTACCGAAATACAAGCTGCCGCGGAGTTGCTGCCACCAGAGCAGAAGGAAGAGTTGTTTCGCTTTCTCGCCATGCGTTTGAGCTGCGCGGAAGAGCCAGCACGCCAAGCAACTCTCGTTCAAGGACCGCACAACACGCTGCTACTCGAGGCTCCGCCGGAAGCGCCACCGATGACCACCGAAACAGTTAAGAGACTGCTCGAGGAGTTTCCGTGAAGAGCTGGTTGCTGGACGTCAATGTCCTGCTCGGCTGTTGTTGGAAAAACCACGCAGATCACACGGCGTTATTCACCTGGTTAACAAGCGTCGATGAATGGGCCACTTGCCCAATTTCGGAATTGGGTTTTTTGCGTATCAGCATGACTATCGCGTATCGGGCTTCGTTTGAAGATGCGCGAAAATCGCTCTCTAGTTTGCGTTCGCTCGGCGCTCACCGTTTTCTGGTGGATGACATCGACATCGCCGCCCTGCCAGCCCTAGCGAGTTACAAAGAAACCACCGACGCGCATCTTGTTACGCTTGCAAAGCGACACGGACAAAAGTTGGCAACACTTGATACCGCCTTGATCGCTAAGCCATGGGCGGTAGGAGTTGCGGAGAATCCACTCTAATAAGATGAAGTCGACCTTTCCTCGCCCTCATTGATTTGTTGACCATCTGAGGCAGCCGTGCGCGGAACTGATCTCATCGCCGGCGCGGTCGCCATCGGCGTCATTTTTTGGTGGCTGCAGTTTTCCACTAGCGCGATTTGCTGCGGCGATTTTGACGGCTATTATCACATCAAGTGGGCGCAGATGCTTTGGCAGAACCTCCGCGCAAAACATTTTTCTCCTCCGTCGTTCATTTGGTTGCCGTTGACGACGCTTAATCCTCAAAACTACGTCGATCACCATCTGTTATTTCATATCATTCTGATTCCATTCACCTGGTTTCGCGATCTGCAAACCGGTGCGAAAGTGGCCGCCGCCATCTTCGCTAGCCTGGCCGTTTTCTCCTGCTATTGGCTAATCGTGCATTACGAGATTCGTTACCGCCTGATTTGGCTTCTGGCTTTGCTCGCCTCTTCTGCGCCGTTCCTTTATCGGCTGAACATGACGAAGGCGCCACCGTTCGCGATCATCTTCTTAGTTATGGGTGTGTACCTGCTGTTTGAGAGAAAATTTTGGCCGCTGCTGCCGCTGGCTTTTGTGTTTGCGTTGACCTACGACATGTTCGTGCTGCTGATTCTGGCGGCCGGTGTCTGGACGATTGTGATTGGCTGGACGGAGCAGCGTTTTGAATGGCGGCCATTGGCGTGGGTGGCGATTGGTTCAGGACTGGGACTCGTGATCAATCCGTACTTTCCGCACAATCTCTATCTCTTTTATGAGCACGCGCGGGTGAAGATCACGCCCAATGATTTTACTACCAAGGTCGGTAACGAGTGGTACCCGTACGATACTCGCGAGTTCGTCGCCAACTGTTACGTGGCGTTGGCGGCGATGCTGGCGGGTTATCTGTTTTTTGACACTGGAGATCGCGAGCGTGCGGAACGTCCGCTCTTCTTTCTGTTTTTATCCACGTCGCTGTTACTGATGACCGCACGCTGGAAGCGGTTTGCAGAATATTTTCCGCCCTTCGCCATTCTGTTCGCGGCCTTCACTCTGGAAAATTTCTGGCGGGGGCGCGCGGTGTTCACTCGTCTGCCTGCCGCAGTGATGCAAGACTTGCAGCCCTTTCTCGATCGGCAACAGCCTTCGGCGACGGCGAAAGAGGTCAAGCAACAAGAGACCTGGCGGCTTATCAAAGCGGGTTTCGCTTCAATTGCCTTGGGCGCTGCGCTCTTCATAAATGTCTTTCACACTGCGAAGGACATACGCGGCAGCGAGGGCCGTGACTACTACGCGAAAGGCGCCGCGTATATGCGGTCGAATATTCCGGCCGGCGAAATCGTCTTCAATACCGACTGGGACGATTTTCCGCGCCTGTTCTTTTTCGATCCCACGCACGTTTACGTGTCAGGCCTTGATCCCACTTATCTTCTGGATAAGAACGCGGAATTGTCCAAACTTTACGAAAAAATCACGACTGGCGATGAAGAAGATCCCGGTCCCTTGATTCGCGATCGCTTTGGCACCCGCTGGGTGTTCAGCGACAACACCAAGGATCACGATGCGTTCTATGACAACGCGCTGCGGAGCGGTTGGTTCGATCGCGTTTACGAAGACAGCGATTGCAGCGTACTCCACATCCGCGACCAGAAGAGCGAACCGCCGCCCGAGGAAAAGAATAACGATAAAGATAAAGCCAATGACGATGAGGATAATTCGCCATGATTAATTACGATTCGACAGTCGTGGTTGCTGCCCGTCTACGCGTATAAATCGTAGCGAGAATGAGGGCCACGACCGATAATACTGAAATCACACCTCCAGCCGTTCGGTCCCACGTTCGGCGAAAGCGGACCTCGACCTGATGGGAACCCTTGTCAAGAGGGACGGCCAATTGACCGGTTTCCGGGTAGGACTTGCTCGGAGTTGATTGGCCATCTATTCGAACTTCCCACGCCGGATAGTTCAGGAGATGAAGAACCGGAGTTACGGCGGCTGCGGTGTGCGCTGAAAAAACTCTTCGTTCGGCAGTCCACTCCTCGATGTTGAGCTGCAATCGATCTGACGAACCATCCTTTGGCTCCAAGGTGGTAATAAGAGGATGATCCTCATAATGCTCGCCGACATGAGCGTTGAGTGGCGTAAACTCCGCGATGCCGCGATAACCATGGCCAGAGCGAATCTCTTCGGCGACAAACGGAACGCTCTGGCTTTCCCAGTGCGTGTCTCGAACAATAGCGGCGGCGGCCAGCACTAGCCCCAGCATGACAACGAATAACCAAATCACCCTGATTTTTGAGATCGCGGCCGCGACAAAAAATGCGAGGGCAAAATCCAGAGGCATTAACCAGCGCCAGGGAAACTGTAGGAAGCGAAGCTTGGGCAGATGCCTCCACAAAAACGCGCTGGGAGGCAACATTAAGAACGAAGATGCGCAGGCAAGCGCAAGCAACAACCACCAGAGTTCGGCCCACGCTCGGATATACCGGCGACAGAAGAAGATTGCGGTGGCCGTCGCGACGATGACGCCGACTGCCACGCCCGACACCTTCCAGTTGAATGACTGGATCCCCGGACGGTTGGCGTAGTAAATCTGCGCAAATAGCAAATTACGTTCAGCGATGAACCTGCCCTCGACGGCGTTGGCGATTTGTACCCAACGCTGTTCCCACGCGGCCGGCAGAATGTAGAACGCCGCCAATCCGAGACCGCCAGCGAGTGCGATGGCTCCGTAGATCAATGGACGAAGGCTTTGACGCAAAACGCAGCCCACGACCAGGAGTAGAACCAGCGCGTACATTGCCACTACGGCGGCGGGAGCGTTCAATAGCCAGATTCCGCCAAGCACAATGGCGAGGAGTGGAATGCGCCGCCAACCTTCGCGAATCGCGCTGATAGCTCCGAGGACCATCAGCGGAAAAAGTGCGCTCGCCAGCAGTTCGGCAAAGTCGCTGCGATAGTAGATCATCACCAGATGGTAGGGATTCACAGCGAAGAAGACTGCCGCGATATATGACTGCATTTCCGTTAGCCATCGGCGAGCGAACGTCCACATAGTCATCCCTGCGATCACCACAGCTACAAAGATCAACGTTCCAGGCACAAGGCGCCATGGCATTACGGACCCAAGCGCAGCGCCGAAGATCCATGACGCCGGTGGATAGAAAATGAAACGTGGCTCCCCAAATCCCCAATTTGACCACTCGGCCCATCTCGGAAGAATATTTCCTTGCCGCCACTGAGCAGCCATCTCCATCCATGACGCCAGATGAGATTGAAAGTCGTGGCCGGCCGCATTGCCAAGAAAAATCATCGGGGTGATGATTACCAGCGCGGCAAGGGCGACCAAAAGAAGCGCCGTTCGCCAGGAACCCGGCCGCTGGGAATCAACTTCATGTGCAAGTCTGTCGTGGAGGGGCGGCATTTGAGCGCACGCAGAGACGCGAGAATAATCCACTAGAGCTTTCGCACGAAACACTTACCCGGGAGGGCGCGAATCAGCTCACGCATTTCGAGGGTGAGCAGCGCGCTGGTTAATTGAGGGATCGAAAGTTTGGTGCTTTCCACTAGTGCATCGATTTGTTGAGGCGTATCGGTTGAAAGCAGTTTGAAGATCGCGCGTTCATGGTCTGAAAGATCGGACGGGGCAAGTTGCAATTGGTCGACCAGCTCGCCTTTCTTTTTTGACTTCTTACTGGGCGGAGGCAGCAATTGTGCCGCGATCTCTGCCGGCAATTCAGCAGCAACGTCCTGCCATTGCTGCACGAGTTTCGCGCCCGCGCCTTTGATTAGATAGTTGGTTCCGAATGAATTGCGCGAAGTGATGTTACCGGGAACGGCGAATACCTCACGGTTCTGTTCCATAGCCAGCCGCGCGGTAATTAATGAGCCTGAGTTCTCTGCTGCTTCGACAATTACCACGCCCAAGCTCAATCCGCTGATCACGCGATTGCGATACGGAAAGTTTTCCGAAACGGGCGGAGTGCCCAGCGGAAATTGCGTTACCAAGGCGCCGTTTTGCTTCAAAATCTCGTCTGTGAGTTTTTTGTGATCGCGCGGATAGACTTGATCGAGGCCGGTGCCCATGACCGCCACCGTCCGGCCTCCCGCTTCTAAAGCGCCGCGATGCGCCGCCGCATCGATGCCGCGCGCCAGCCCTGAAACAATCGTCACGCCGCGCTGCGCCAGTTCACGCGATAACATCAATGCAGCGTTCTGACCATAGGTAGAACATCGACGCGAGCCGACGATTGCGACACAGGGCCGTTCGAGACATTCGGACCAGGCGCCCCTCACGTACAAGACGACCGGCGGATCGTATGTCGCCGCCAAGCTTACGCACGCGTTCAATCTCGGCCTCAGCACGCGCCTGCAACTCGCGGTTGGCAATGCTCTCGATACTCTCGGGCGTCAGTCGCAGCAAGGCCAGCTCTCGACGCGGCGCATCGAAGATCGCTTCTGCCGATCCGAAGTGTTCCAGGAGACGAGCCGTCACGCGTGGCCCTACGCCGGGAGTCATGTTGAGGGCGATCCAGTCTTTCATTGCCGATTTCCGATTGCCAATTGCCGATTTACATCATTGCCCATTGCCGATTTCCTCTCCACCGGGCGCGCAAAATTGCTCCGGTCAGGTAACGAGTCCAATCGGCAATTGGCAATCAGCAATCGGCGATGCCTTGGCGGAGGCGTGTAGGAATCGAACCTACCTGAGCCTGCTCTCGCAGTCTCACTAACGGTTTTGAAGACCGCGCCATTCACCAGAACAGATGCGCCTCCACA
>QHXE01001085.1 GCA_003222835.1 Acidobacteriota bacterium
GCTCAGACGACAAACTGAAGGAAGTTCCGTTCAAGCTGGATGATAGTGATTTAGCATTGGGTTAGCGCGATGAAAAACTTCTTTACCGCGAAGCGGTAACGACCTCCAACCCAACGTTGCCGCTCGGCGGCTACGTTGGGTGGAGGCGCGTGTAAGAGGTCACAACCCCATCGGGGTTGAGGCGCGTTGAAATTGGATACCCAGGGTAGCCGCGGCGGCAACCCTGGGCTGGAGGTTGTTACCGCTTCGCGGTACTTGATCAGAGCTTCCTTCAGTTTGTCGCTTATCTTAGACTTCCACTCAAGTGAATCGACAAACTGAAATTTGTCAGACATCCGCCCTTCCCGCTCACTTCTAAACATTGGCCAATTCACTCTACTTCGCGTATAAACCTTCGCGCGGAGGAACAACTACAAAATGGTCACGGTGAGATCGTTTGATGGTGGAGAGTTTGATGCCTACATGGCTTTGCCCGCCGGTGGTTACGGTCCGGGCATTGTCGTCTTGCTTTACGATCGCAAAGACGTCGATGCCGTGATCATCGCAACCGCCGATTTTCAGCATGCGCTGCACGGCGTGGAGGCGGTGCGCGCCGGCCGCGACGCCTACGTCGAAAAGCCAATGGCCAATACCATGGATGACGCGAAGGCGATTCGCAAGGCCGTCGAAGAAACAAAAAAGATTGTGCAAATCGGCAGTCAGCGACGGAGCGGGCGCAACTATATTCGAGCCAACGAATTCATCAATTCAGGAAAGTTCGGCGATATAGTAATGGTCGATATGACCTGGAATGTAAATCAGCCCGGACGTTGGCGGCGGCCGCAACTGGTCAACCAGATTCGCAAAGAAGATACGGATTGGGATCGGTTTCTGCTTAATCGCCGCGAGAAGGGCCGCAAGCCTGACTGGGACCCGCGCAAGTATCTCGAGTTTCGTCTCTTCTGGCCCTACTCGTCCGGCATTCCCTGCCAGTGGATGTCGCACCAGATCGATACCGTGCATTGGTTTTCCGGATTGCCGCACCCGCGCAGCGTTGTCGCCAACGGTGGCATTTATCAATGGCACGATGGGCGCCAGAACTTTGACACCATGACCGCGGTGTTTGACTACGGCCCGCTCAACGATATGTCGAAGGGTTTCCAGGTCGTCTATTCATCGCGCTTCAGTAACTCGGCCGGAGGCGTAAAGGAGTTGTATTACTCGAACGCCGGCATGCTCAATCTCGACACCAACAAGATCACTCCCGAAGGCGGACTGCGGGCGAAAGAAGCGGCCGAGATGAAGATGCAGCCGAACCTGCTGGCAGAAATGTCTCTGGCCGACGCGACCGCGCCGACGCCTGTGGCCACGAGCGCGAATACAGGCGCGGATAATTTGACTTCGGCGCACATGCGCAATTGGATGGAGTGCGTCCGCAGCCGCCAGACACCCCACGCAGACGTTCAT
>QHXE01000308.1 GCA_003222835.1 Acidobacteriota bacterium
ACATTAGAGCGATAATCAACCATCGCTGACGCGACGAAGGAATTAGCTTTGTGTCTGGAACCCAGCCTTAAAAGGCTGGGCTAAAGTCATTGCACCGCTACGCGGCGAAAGCTGGCGTCCATCTTGACAGTTTGTGGACATTGAACCGTGGAACCTACTGAGCTTCGCAGCAAGCTTTCAGGTGTGATTGCCTTTCCAATCACACCCTTCAAGAGTGATTTGTCTCTTGACGTTGAGGGTCTGCAAGAAAACCTGGCGAAGCTACTCGCACATCCGATTTGTGCGGTCGTTGCCGCCGGTGGCACCGGCGAGATGTACTCGCTCACGCCGGCGGAGCATCTCGAAATCATTCAGACAACAGTTGCAGCAACGCAAGGCCGCGTGCCGGTAATCGCCGGCGTAGGTTTCAATCAACAGTTAGCCACTGAAACCGCGCGAGCCGCGGCGGACTCAGGCGCGGACGGCATACTCGCTCTTCCGCCTTACTATCCGAACGCCGATGACGAGGGCATGCTTGCCTACTATCGCGCGATCGGCGACGCGACGCCGCTGGGACTGTTCATCTACAGCCGTGATTGGGCGAATTTCACTCCGGCAATGGTTGAGCATCTGACTTCAATTCCTAATCTAATCGCTTGGAAGGATGGACACGGCGACATTCGGCGTTACCAGGCGATCATCAATCGCGTAGGCGATCGGCTTCATTGGATTGGCGGCGCCGGCGACGACATGGTGCCCGCGTATTACAGCATCGGCATTCGCACTTACACGTCGAGCATTGCCACGGTCGCGCCGCGGCTGTCATTAAAGCTGCATGAATTGGCGGCAGACGGTTGCTATGACGAGCTGACTTCGCTGATGAATGATTGCGTGATCCCGCTGTATGCCGTACGCGCGCGACGCAAAGGATATGAGGTGTCGACCATGAAAGCATTGATGGATATGGCGGGCCAGAATGGAGGGCAGGTGCGGCCTCCGCTGGTCGATGTTACCGCTGAAGAACGCGAAGAGCTGCGCGTGATAATCAAAAACTGGAAGCCGTTTTTGGACTGATGTCAGAGAGGCTGGAGCTTTCGGGAGACACTCGCGCATTTGTTTAGACCAGAACTCCGTTAGGAGTTCGATGTTTATAGATCGCAGCATCGAGTGTAACGGCAGAACTCCGTCAGGAGTTCAATGTGTGCTTCGGTTGAATCGCTCAGCCATTTCACTCCTAAAGGAGTGACGATCCCGGTTCACAATGTTGTCTAGAAACATTGAACCACTACGTGGTTACGTGTTCGCCAACTTTCGGGCTTGCGGTGTGAACTTTGGCGCGAACGCGGGAAACAAACATCGCGACAATTTGAATTTGGTCGGTTCGTCAAATGACCCTTCCTAAACCAAGAATTGTCAACGAAGCGACAAAAGGATGCGCGGCGCCATCGTTGAAAGACTCACCGCAACGTTGGTGGCTGTTGGCGCTTTTGTTCACGGCGATGCTGATCAGCTACGTGCATCGCGGAGCAGTCAGCGTGGCCGCGCCATTCATGGCCAAAGATCTGAATCTCTCAAAGGCCGGCATCGGCATCGTGCTCTCGTCTTTCTTTTGGATCTACGCGTTCATGCAGGTTCCGGCCGGCTGGATCGTCGATCGGTTTGGCACGAAGCGCGCCTACTCGCTCGGCTTTCTGTTCTGGTCGTTGGCCACAACGCTGACTGCTTTTGGTGGAAATGTCGTTTCGCTGATCGGCTTGCGAGTAGCAACCGGCGCCGGACAAGCGATCACTTTCCCGGCCAGCGCTCGCGCGGTTGCGAACTCTTTTCCGCAAGCAGAACGTGGCACCGTCACCGGAATTTATCTCACCGGAGTTCGCTTCGGTGCAGCGTTGGTCAATGCGATTGGCGGTTTCTTTTTGGCCAGGTACAGTTGGAAACTTTTCTTTCTGGTGATCGGACTCGGGCCTTTGATTTGGTTGTTTCCGTGGACGAAGTTTTTGAGTAAGTGGGAAATGCCGGCAGTATCGTCGCCGAGCGGAACAATGCACGCGACCACAAATGCATCGTTTTTCGAAAGCCTGATGTTGCTCAAGAATCGCAGCGTTCTCGGAATCTTTCTCGGCTTTTTCGCTTACGACTACGTTTGGTTTGTTTTCATAACGTGGTTGCCGGGATATCTCGCGCTCGAACGCAATTTCACGCCGAGCGAGATGGCCGTCTACAGCTCGGTGCCTTACCTGCCGATGTCGGCGATTATCATCCTGGCGGGTGTGTTCAGTGATTGGTTAGTAAGACGCGGCCGTGAAGAGCGCGCGGTTCGCAAGCTCTTCATTGTCGTCGGTCTCGCGATCGGCTGTCTGATTGTTCCGGCAGGATTAGTCTCAAGCAAGCTTGCTGCCGTGTGGTTGTTGACGATCTCGCTGTGCGGTCTTGGCATCTGCTCGCCGAATACCTGGACACTGACACAGGCAGTTTGTGAGAAGAAAATAGTCGGCACCGTGTCAGGGATACAGAATTTCGGCGGTAACCTCGGTGGCATCATGGCTCCAGCACTCACCGGCTACATTGCTCATGTCACCAAATCGTTCGCGCTGGCTTTCGGGGTTGCAGGCGCCATACTTATTGTGGGAATGTTCGCTTACTGGTTCTTGATCGATAAGGAAGTGAACTCGGAGAAAGGATCGATTACGGTTTAGGAGTGGGCTATTGCCCGCTCAGTCGGGCAATAGCTCGACTCTAAACAAGGCGTTGCGCTCTATCGACAAACTGAAGTTTATCGGACATCAAGATGAAAAAGTCTCCGGAACAACTACGAAGTCATCGGTGGTTTGACGGCGAGGACTTGCGAGCCTTCGGACATCGCTCTCGCGCTAAGCAGATGGGCTACGCGGACGAAGATTTCGCAGGCAAGCCAATCATTGGAATAATCAACACGTGGAGCGATCTCACGACCTGTCACAGCCACTTCCGCACGCGAGCTGAAGAGGTGAAGCGCGGCGTTTGGCAGGCAGGCGGTTTTCCCGTTGAGCTGCCCGCGATGCCGGTCAACGAAACGTTTATGAAGCCGAGCCCGATGATGTATCGGAACTTCCTGGCGATGGAAACCGAAGAGTTGCTCCGTAGCCAGCCGATCGATGGCGTCGTTTTGATGGGTGGTTGCGACAAGACCACGCCGGGCTTGTTGATGGGGGCGATCAGTATGAACCTGCCGGCGATCTATCTGCCCGCCGGTCCGATGCTGCGTGGTAATTGGAACGGACAAGTGCTCGGCAGCGGCAGTGATGTTTGGAAATACTGGGCCGAGAAACGCGCCGGGCGAATCAGTGACTGCGAATGGTCAGAGATCGAGGACGGCATCGCGCGTTCGCCGGGTCATTGCATGACGATGGGCACTGCTTCGACGATGACGTCGATCGCCGAGACGCTGGGAATGACCTTGCCGGGTGCCTCTTCAATTCCCGCGGTCGACGCCAATCATTCGCGAATGGCCAGCGCGTGTGGACGTCGCATCGTCGAGATGGTTTGGGATGATCTGAAGCCTAGCGACATTCTCGACCTGGCCGCATTTGAAAATGCGATCACGGCTGACATGGCAATTGGAGGATCGACAAACGCGATCATCCATTTGGTCGCGCTCGCGGGGCGCGTGGGAATTAAGCTTGACCTGAAGACGTTTGACGACATTTCGCAGCGCACGCCGATGATTGCGAACCTTCGGCCTTCGGGCGAATACCTGATGGAGGACTTTTACTATGCCGGCGGCTTAAAGGCCCTGCTAAAACAGATCGCTGATTTCCTTAATCTTGATTGTGTGACGGTATCAGGCACGACGATTGGAGACAACATTCAAACCGCGCGCGTTTGCAAACCCGAAGTCATTCGCGCACTCGACAATCCGGTCTCTACAAAAGGCGGCACGGCCATTCTTTACGGAAATCTGGCGCCGAACGGAGCGGTGATCAAACCAACTGCCGCGGAAACTCGGCTGTTACAACATGCCGGGCCGGCAGTAGTCTTCAAGAATTTTCAGGACATGATGGACCGAGTTGATGGGGATGATTTAGTGGTCGATGAAAAGTCGGTATTAGTTTTGCAGAACGCCGGCCCCGTTGGCGGTCCGGGAATGCCCGAGTGGGGCATGCTGCCGATTCCCAAAAAGTTGTTGAAGAAAGGAGTGCGCGACATGGTGCGAATTTCCGATGCGCGGATGAGCGGCACGGCTTACGGAGCGTGTGTGCTGCACGTCGCACCCGAATCATTCATCGGTGGACCACTTGCGTTTGTCCGAGACGGCGATTTCATCGAATTGGACGTGGCGAATCGTAAACTGGATCTACGCGTGAACGATGACGAAATGGCCCGCCGCCGTGCACAGTGGAGGCCGGAACCACCGCGATACGAGCGCGGCTTCGGCGCATTGTACGGCGCGCACGTGACTCAGGCAGATCAAGGTTGCGACTTTGATTTCCTGCATGCGGGAGCGGCCACCAGCGAGCCAGAGATTCACTGATGACGTCCGACAAACTTCAGTTTGTCGTTGACACTCGTTACTCTCAAGCCGAATTTTAAACGACGCACACGACAAACTGAAGTTTGGCGGACATTTCGGATGTAATGACGTGACTCAACTATCCGGCAAATCAATCGTTGGCTTTCGACGTGGGGCATCTGATGGTGATCCGATCCATGCGATCAATCCGGCGACCAGCGAAGAACTAGAACCGGCTTATCACTCCGCCAGCCGGGGAGAAGTTGACGAAGCTGCTCGGCTCGCAAGCAAAGCATTTGAAACTTACGCTTGCGTATCCGGTAAGAACAAGGCGATCTTTCTTCGCAAGATCGCCGAGAACATCGAAATCCTAGGTGACGAATTGGTCGCGCGCGCGACCCAGGAAACCGCCTTACCGCCTGCGCGGATCAAAACGGAAACTGCGCGCACTTGTAATCAGCTTCGTTTGTTCGCTGCCCTAGTGGAAGATGGATCGTGGGTTGATGCGCGCATCGACAGGGCAGATCCCAATCGCCAGCCTCTCCCGAAGCCGGACGGGCGTTCGATGCTGCATCCGCTCGGGCCGGTAGTCGTCTTTTGCGCCAGCAACTTTCCGCTCGCGTTCTCGGTCGCGGGCGGCGACACCGCGTCGGCGCTAGCCGCTGGAAATCCGGTCATTGTTAAAGCTCATCATGCTCATCCCGGTACTGCGGAACTGGTTGGGTTGGCCGTGAGCAGAGCGGTGCGCGAATGCGATCTTCCCGAAGGCGTCTTCTCTTTATTATATGGGCCGGGGCGAGAAGTTGGTCGGCAACTGATAACTCATCCGTTGATCAAAGCGGGAGGATTCACTGGCTCACGCTCAGGCGGTCAAGCCTTAATGAAGCTGGCATCATCGCGGCCCGAGCCTATTCCGCTCTATGCCGAGATGAGCAGCGTCAATCCGATTTTCATTTTGCCGTCCGCGTTCTGCGAAAGATCGGAAGCGATCGCAAAAGGTCTTCATGCGTCGGTGACGTTGAGCGCGGGGCAGTTTTGTACTAACCCAGGACTGGTGTTCATTCCTCACGATCGCTCCGAGAAATTGATCGACCGACTAGGCGAATTGATGACGACGACCGCGCCATTCACGATGCTCACGCCGGGAATCTGTTCGGCCTATCGAGAGGGCGTCGAGAAGCTTTGTCAGAATCATCGCGTCGAACTGATTGCCGAGCAGAAGGTAAATGAAGCGGGTAAA
>QHXE01000309.1:0-8848 GCA_003222835.1 Acidobacteriota bacterium
AATCGAGCTTCAATCACGCGCTGGGCTCTGATTGTGGGCGTCTGGAACATGACGCCGTTGTGCACGATGCTGACACGAATCTTTACTGAAGCGACATGCATAGGATTGAGGCCGCGTCACGGTCGTGGCGATCATTGCGCTCGACGTGGTCAATCGCCTGCGGCTAAATCTGGGCGATCGAGCATGTGTTGTAGTCAACCCGTCCAGTGCGGCGATCGGGGTCGGGTTACGCGACCGTGACGCGATTCTTCAATTCGGGATCCCGTACATAGGTTATCAGTATGTTTGTTACGACTAAGATGCGGGTCGCGCGTCCAACAGATAATCTGGATGAGGTCACGAAGTTCTACCGGGATGGCCTCGGCTTTGCAGAGCTATCCCGTTTCGAGGATCACGACGGTTTCGACGGCGTGATGCTCGGTCTGCCAGGTGCGCCGTATCATCTCGAATTTACTAAAGCACGTGGACATCGCGCGGGCAGAGCGCCGACGGCCGATAATCTGCTGGTGTTCTACCTTCCCGATGAAGGGCAGTGGAATGATGCAGTGTCTCGGTTCAAGCAGTCAGGATACGAACCGATCTCGTCTTTCAACCCGTACTGGGATCGATACGGGCTGACGTTCGAAGACCCGGACGGGTATCACGTGGTACTTCAGCACGCAGCCTGGGACCGTTGAGGCTTGATAGCAATGTCGGAGAACCAGCCCATTTTTCCGATGAAGTCGCTCTCGTTTGGCCCAATCGCCAGACCGGACTCACGTCCTCCCAGCGTTTTCACACAACTCGGCCAGAGGCGGCAGCCAAAACACCTCTTTCTGGTCCTTGCTGGTCTCAACCGAATAGCCCGCCTCCGCATGCCCCGAGCCTGCGACATAGTCGTGAAACCGGTTCGCAGGAAATGGATCTCCACGCGTAAAGCGCATTTTCCACGCTAGAAAAGTCGACTTGGCAATGGCCTTGTCAGTAACCGAGCGGATCTTTGCAACGACGGATTCACCCATCACCGGTGATCCGCCAGCATCGAAGACAACGACGCCCTGGCCAGTCACGACGAGCACCGAATTCCCTTCCTGCGGAAGTTCAAACGGGTCCTGCCGAATAACACTCGGCGCCAATTTGCTGCTAAGTGTATTCAAAGGGATGGCGACGCAGCGGCATCAAAGTGAACTGTGGCGCCACCTACCTCAGGGGTGCACCGGACAGCAAGATCGTGTAGAGAGCGACGCGGTGACCATCGCCATGGACCAGCAGCCAGATTCCTACCGGATTCGCCTCGCCCTCCCGGACGAGATCCCGCGCCTGCGGGAGATCGAGGATGAGGCGGGCACGATCTTCTCGGGCCTCGGGCTCATCGATGAGGCGCTCGACGTGTCGTTGTCCCAGGACGACTTGGCCCGCCTCGTCGGTATGGGGCAGGTCTGGGTGGGCTGCTTGGAGCACGGCCTCCCCGTGGGCATGGTGATCGCTTCGGTGCGGGAGGGGGCCGTGTACGTCGAGGAGATGGACGTCCTGCCAGGGCATGGCAGGCGCGGGCTCGGGGCCCGCTTGCTCGCCTCTGTCTGCGCGTGGGCGCACGCGCAGGGCCACGCGGCGGTCACCCTCTCGACCTTCCGCGACGTGCCGTGGAACGGGCCGTTCTACAGAAAGCACGGGTTCAGGGACCTGCAGCTCGCGGAGTGGACGCCGGGCATGCGGGCGATTCGCGAGAAGGAGGCGCGGCACGGCCTGTGTGTCGAGGCTCGGGTGTTCATGCGCCGCGAGCTGGGTTGGGTGGGCCTGCCAGGTAGCCCCGGCGCGGGCGGTGTTGGGCCAGATAGGCGCCGTTGAACCCCACCGCTGCCGGCCGATCCCGGTGAAGCTCGGGTTCCAGCCGAATTCGCAGCACAAAATGCCATGACACGAATCATCTACCGCCATACCGTTGCAACCCGAATACTGCACTGGGTGAACGCGTTGTGCGTGTTCATTCTCCTGATGAGTGGTTTGCAGATTTTCAATGCGCATCCGCGACTCTACTGGGGGCAGTACGGCGCAAATTCGGATCACGCCGTACTTCAGATTTACGCTCAGAACTCGCAAGACGGAGCTGTCGGTACATTGGCAGTGGGGAGCGCCGAGTTGCGTACGACGGGTGTTCTAGGCGTGTCCGCCGGCGAGGACGGGCAGCCGATGGCACGTGCCTTTCCCTCGTGGGCGACAATCCCCGGTTGGCAGGACTTGGCAGCCGGCCGGCGGTGGCATTTCTTTTTCGCGTGGCTGCTGGTGATCAACAGCCTCACGTATCTCATCGTGAGCTTGACAAGCGCCCATGTGCAGCGCGATCTGCTGCCGACCCGAGCGGAACTCTCGCCATCCCATCTAGTGCGTGAAGTCTGGGATCACTTGAGGCTGAAATTCCCAAAAGGAGACGCGGCGACGCACTACAACGTTCTGCAGAAGCTCGTCTACCTCGCGGTCATCTTCGTGCTCGCGCCACTCATGCTCGGGACTGGGTTGACCCTGTCTCCGGGAGCTGACGCGGCGTTGCCTTGGCTTGTCGATCTGTTCGGAGGCCGCCAAAGCGCCCGAACGCTGCACTTTGCTTCTGCCATGCTGATTGCTCTGTTTATCCTGGTGCATCTGGTCATGGTGGTGCTTGCGGGACCCCTGAATGAGCTCCGCTCCATGATCACTGGCCGTTATTCGATACCCCCGAGCCGAGCGAAATGACTTCCCGCATTCTCACGCGACGCCAAATGCTGCTGCACGGGTCATCAGCATTCGGCGGATTGCTCCTGGCAGGCTGTGATCGACTGTCCAATGCGCCATCATTCGGACGGGTACTGGACAGCGCCGAGGGACTGACGTATCGCACTCAACGACTGGTGCTTGGCCATCGAGCATTGGCGCGCGAATTCTCTGAGTCCGATCTTTCGCCGGTGTTTAGATCAAATGGGACGAGCGACCCTGATACTGCCGCTTATCGCAAGCTGCGCGAGAACCAATTCGCTGACTGGCGGCTGGCGGTCGGGGGATTGGTTGCTAGGCCTCTTCAGCTGTCTCTCGTCAATCTGCGCGCAATGCGTTCCCGCACTCAAATCACTCGACACGACTGCGTGGAGGGCTGGAGCGCCATTGGCCAGTGGACAGGCGTGCCGCTCGGATCAGTGCTCAACATGGCCCAGGTCCTATCTCATGCCCGCTACGTGGTGTTTTATTGCGCAGACAGTCTCGACTCTGACTCAGATCCCTACTACGAGAGTGTCGATCTCATCGATGCGCTCCATCCACAGACGATTCTCGCCTACGACCTAAACGGCAAGCCGCTACCCGTTCCGAACGGTGCGCCTCTCCGCCTTCGTGTCGAGCGCCAGCTCGGCTATAAGCACGCGAAATACCTAATGCGTATCGACGCAGTGCAACGGCTTGAGCACATCCGTGGCGGCAAAGGGGGCTATTGGGAAGACCGTGGGTATGAGTGGTATGCCGGCATTTGATCGACTGCTCATGCATCGGCTGGGCGCCCTCCGTGGCGGCGCGGAGTACGTGCCGCAGCGCATACAGGACTTGTTCCTATTTTCCTATATGGACGCCTCCCGCTTTGTAAGATGGCATATCGACTTCGACGAGTAGTAGGGCTGCAGTCTTATATCCGCCTGTTTGTGCAGGATTCTAAAGCCTGCTTGCCATGATGGAATCCGCTGGGGAGGTCCTGCTCTTCGCTACGAGCTCGAGGCTCCTGAACAGATTCAGGTTTCGCTCTCCCCGGTCTGACCTATCTCGCCATCATCTCAATGTCACCCACGTAACCGCTCAACGCTTTCTGACGTCGACTATTGCGCCGCCGCCCAATCCGCTTGGTATTTACGGCCATGGGCCAGAAGCGCCCAAATGACTCTAGCGATTTTGTTCGCCTGGGCAACTACGGCCACGTTCCAATGCTTGGTCTGCAGCAACTTCACAAGCCAGGGCGGTTGCACCCGCTGTCGAGCCGCCACGGCACGAGCGCAATGGATGATCAAAGCGCGCAGGTACGGATTACCTGGCTCGCTAATGCTCAGCAGGCGAACCCGCCCACCGGTGCCGCTTTGCCTCGGCACGACTCCAAGCCACGCTGCTGGACGCCAAACTCGATGTCCTAAGCCAAGTAGCACGTCGCCAATTTAACCGCAAGTTAGGTGCCCCATGCCGATCAACGCCGTCGCGCTGCTCGACGAAGCTCAATGCCAAGAGCTAGAGTCGTTCCTAGCGGATCGCATCTACGAGTTCAACGCGGAGGTGACAGGGTATTCTGACGGAAAGCTCCTGGCAGGCAGTATTCGGAGCGACGCAGGTGAAGTCATTGCGGGCTTCAGTGGCCACACTTGGGGAGGCTGCTGCGAGATCTCACACCTCTGGGTCCACGAGCGGCACCGCGGCCAAGGTCTGGGAAGAACGCTCCTGCAAGTCGCTGAAGCAGAGGCCCGGCGTCGCAGTTGCGCACAAGTAGTCCTCATGACGCACAGCTTCCAAGCCCCTGAGTTCTACGAGCGTCTTGGCTACGAGCGAAGGTACGCGATCGAAGGTCGGCCCAAGGGCCACTCGAACATCGTCTACATCAAGTTGCTTCAAGGCGAAAATGGCACCTAACAGGATGACGTAAAACGCTGCTCGCAGTGGTGTTTGAGTCGAGAGATGTCAACCGGCGTCGAGGGTTGACCAGTGTCCGGCGTCCAATGTTGAGGATGCAGCAACCTCCAGACCCTCATCGAGAAATGCCGGTGAAGCCCTGGTCAGCCTTCGGCGCGGGTTAGGGCAAAATCCTGGTCAAACCTCGACGCCTGTTTACAGGTTGTGGCAAAGCGTTGCATCTTCGGACAGCCCAAGCGTCAGGACCACGATGACACCGCAGTCGATCCGGGAGTCGCACGACAGCCGGATACGGCAGTGACGCGTCGGATTTATTTCAAAGACTTCTTGGTCCCGGGGTGCCGGGAGCCGTTCTCCCTACGGCAGGGACGCCTCGACGATTTAACGACTAGCCGGCTTGGCGATGGCGCGCATCCCAATCCCAAGAGTCTCGCAAAGGGGAGTGCCAAACATCCGCGGGATTTCTGCGGGACTCTCTTGTACCCAACCGTGCTCTCCCGTGCTCGACGATTGCAACGGCCGTCCAGCCATACGGGTTTCGGTCAATCTCTCGCTAACGGAAACAGGTAGTTACAGATTCGGTACTTTACCGAGACTCGCGACTGTCCCGCCGGGTCGCCCTTACAAGGCGAATGTCGGCGGTTCGAGTCCGTCAGCACCCACCAAACCCTTCCACCACCTTCCTCGAACGCACCTGAGCGACGACGATCCGCGGTGAGTTCGCTGAACAGCACCTCCTGCTCGGAGGCGTCCAGTGGATACGGATCGCGCGGGGGATGGTCTTTCTCCGCGAGAATGGTCGGTGCGCGCTCGTGGTCGAGGACCGGGAGGGCCTGTGGATTGCGAAGTTCAATCGTCGGGATGACAAGTGGAACCAGGCGCGAGTCGAGCACGCGATGCTCACGCTCGCGCGCGAGTGCGGCCTTTCGGTCGCCCAGAGCAGACTCACTCAAATCGCCGATCGCGATGCGCTGCTCGTCAAGCGCTTCGATCGGGAGCACTCAGACGAGGGCTATCGACGAGCACGGATGCTCAGTGCGCTGACGCTGCTGCGCACCGAGGACTCGCACCTCGACCGCGATCGCTGGTCCTACCCGGCACTTGCCGAGGAGCTGCGACGCGTTTGCGCGCAACCGAGGTCCGATGCGCCCGAGCTCTTTCGACGCATGACCTTCAACGCGCTCATTTCGAACCTTGACGATCATCCGCGCAATCACGCCGTGATCGCCATGAACCAGGATTGGAAGCTCTCGCCGGCGTACGACCTCACCCCATCGATCGTGGTGAGTCTCGAGCGACGCGATCTTGCGATGATCTGCGGGGACCGGGGCCGCTACGCGCAGGCGGAGAATCTGCTCTCCCAGTGCGAACGCTTTCTCCTCTCGCGCGCTGCGGCAACCCGTATCGTCAGCGACATGGAGGCAACCGTGCGGCAAAGGTGGTACGAGGTGGCCCGCCGAGAGGGCGTAAGCGAGGAGGACTGTCAGCGCATCTCCAGCGCCTTTGTGCACCAGGGCTTTCGGCTGTCCCTTGGGCCACCATTCGAATCAGCGACTTGATCAAGAATGGATGACGGACTCCTTGCTGGCGTAACGGCGTCGGCAGCGCCGTCACGGATGCCCCACGCGCCTGGGGTGGTGCAAGCACCGCACGTCACGACTTTAGATTTTAGATCGGCAGTTCGACGCTACGCTCTTCTAGCTTCAAGAGCTGATCCAACACGCCCTCGAGAGGCTCCGGCCTGCCGAACGCGTAGCCTTGCGCATAATCGACGCCGAGTTGGCGGAGCTTGTCTGCGGCTTCGAGCGTCTCGACCATTTCACCCACGGTATCTGCGCCGATGCTCTTGGCGAGCTGAACGATCGCCTCGACCGTCGCCTGGGAACGTCGACTGGTCTGAAGGTCGCGGACGAAACTTCCATCGATCTTGACGCGCGCAACCGGCAGACCCTTGAAACTCGAGAGCGTGTTGCTGCCCGTGCCGAAATCATCAAGTGCAATCCCGCATCCAGTGCGACAGAACTCCTGCAACAGCTCTCCAGCCTGCTTGAGGTTGGCCACCGCGGCCTGCTCCGTGAGTTCGAGCATGAGATTGCGGGCGCGGATGCCGCAGCGCTTCAGATGCGTGCTCAGGAATCGCATGAAGTCGGGATCCCCGACTGACTGGCCGGTCACATTGAGCGATATGGTGATGTTGAGGCGGTGCAATCTCGTTGCGTAGGGCCCCAAGATGGCAAGCGCGTGCTCCGCCATCCAGCGGTCGACCTGTACCAGGAGCTGATACCGCTGTGCCGCACGAATGTAGTCGCCATAGCTCGCCACGCTTCCGTCAGCCGTTTTCAGGCGGAGCAACAGCTCATAGCCGGACGGTCGCTCAGTGTCATGGAGCGGGACGATCTTCTGTGCATACACCAGAAACTGATTGCTCTTCAGCGCCTCTCGCAACATCCCCACAGCAAGGACATCACGGTGGCGCGCCACGAGACTCATATCATTGGCATCGTCCAACTCGACGCGGTTGCGGCCGCGATCCTTGGCCGCCCGGCAAGCGAGCTCGGCCGCCGAAATCGCTCTCGAGAAACCGTCCGGCGTGCCCTGAACGGCTGCGACCCCGCAGCTGACGGAAATCTCCGATGCTTTCCCCGATGCGCTCAGCTTGCCGCCGATCACTTTGGCGGCCTTGTCCCTTACTCGGGAGGCGATCATCTTGGCAGCCCGGGGCTCGCAGCCAGGCAGCGCGATCAAGAAACAATCACCGGAGACTCTCGCGGCCAAGGCAGATTTGGGCAGCAATGGGGAGCCGAGCAGATCTGCGAACGACTTGATGACCTCATCGCCGTACTCGAAGCCATGAGCCTCATTGATGAGATGTAATCGATCGATATCGGCGTATATGACGCAGTCCAGCCGCCCCGCGGGAGCAGATGGTTGTTCGCGAAATAACCGCTCGAGCGCCTGGCGGGTGTACAGTCCGGTGATCGCGTCTCGATCGCGAACCGCCTCGCTCGTCGGGGTCTTTGGTTGGTCAGCCTCGGCCGGAGGTGGCGTCTTGAGAAGCGCCTTGATCGCAGCCCGCAGCGCAGACGCCTTACACGGCTTCTGCAGGAAGCTGTGAACCCGCACCTGGTTGATCGCCCGGGTCGCCAGCTCGACCGTCGCATGGCCGGTGAGCACAATCCGGCCAATTGCTGGAAACTCTTTCGCCACGATACCGAGAAGCTCGAGGCCGGACATCTCCGGCATGACTTCGTCTACGACGAGGACCGCTACCGCCTGTGTGCGCAGAACCTTTAGGGCCGCACCTGGGGAAGTCGTGGTGATGATCTGATAGCTGCGGCTGCGCGCCGTCTCCCGCAGCGCTTGCAGCATCTTCGCGTTATCATCGACCAGGAGTACTACGGGTACAGAAGCTCCCACGGAAACGCTCACCACCGCACCCCACCGCGGTTGAGGCCAGAATCCTCGGTCGCCTGCACCATCATTGCCTGTTCCCGTCTCCTAAGGGTCGGCTGCCAATTCCTCCGGGGAAGCTGAAAGAGCATAGTCACATTCTAGGGCGTAGTTCTCCGTCAAGCACATCATTGAACCGAGACGCGATTAAATAGTTGCCTTTTGATGCCTGTGCTCCGGAGATATTAGATTCCGCTCACCCAGCGCACACCGAGTACTCGTGATGCAGCCCACCTGGCACCGCTTTGCTCCGCACCGAGCCGAAGTCGTCGAGAAAATGGCGCGACCTCAGCATTGAACTCGGCTCCGCAGCGCGGGATCCGGGACACCCGGACCCAGCACCAGGTGTGGGCGCCCAGGAGCAGTCGAGCTGTCGATCAGCTTCGTGAGTACTCACCTGGCTCAAGCGGCTTGGGCAGCGGGATTCTGGAAGCATAGTCAAGGAAGAAGTCGATGAAGGTCCGCAACTTCAGCGGCATGTATTTGCGACTGACGTAGACGAGATACGAGCAGATTGCCCATCTGCCGCTGGGCAAACCAGCTCGGACCGGTGATTCGCAAAGTGCCACGCGGTGTGGAGTTGAGGGAACCGAGCTCGAGCTCCGTTTGCTCCAGGCCATAAAGTATGATCTTGCAGCGCTCGAAAGTAGACCCTGCCTGGCTCGGTGAGGCTTAGCGTGCGGCTGTTGCGACTTAGTAGTCGCACTCCGAGTCGCCTCTCGACGTGCATTACGTGTTTGCTGACCATCGCGGTTGATAGATCGAGCCGCTCGGCGGCAGCCACGAAGCT
>QHXE01000309.1:9062-9882 GCA_003222835.1 Acidobacteriota bacterium
GGTGTCGTGGACCGCCGCGCGAGCACGTCCATCTACTCGCAGGAAACGCTGCGTCAATCAGGTAGCGATTGTTCGAGGTACTTGCGGTCAATACCGTACGTGGGTGGCGGATCGCCCAAGCCGGATCCTCTCGTGACGATCGAGCGCTGACCCTTGCTGGCCGCGCGCTGCATTTGGCACACGGTACAGGCCCCCGCCGCAGTTCAGTTGTGCCGTGGTCGTCGAATTCGGGAGTAGGGCCTTTCAGAAAACACTCGAGGTACGAGGAGATGCGAGACAGGCAGAACGAGTACACGGGCGTGCGCACGAGGCTCGTCCGCAACACCCGGCGACGCCCGCTGCGTGCTGATGAGCTACTGGAGTCCGCCTTGAGCCGCGGAAAGCGGCGCGACTTTGCCGAGCGTTCATTTGTTCACCCGCTCGCGCATTTGCTCGAAGCCTGCAACGAGGAGGCGGATTTAAGCGTGTTCGGTATCCGCGCGTTAAGAATCGACGTTCTGCGTTGTTTGAGGAGCCTGCTGCACTTCGATGAGATCGAGGCGGCCTGTCCTTCTGTGCTATCGCGACCAATCCGGGCCCCCGTGTTCATCACCGGAATGCCGCGCAGCGGAACGACGTTACTTCACCGGCTGATTCTGCAGGACCCGAGCACCATTGCACCGCGGCTGTTTCAGCTGGTGTACCCGTATCCGTCGCGGGCCGGCCGTTTCGGAACGATGCTGCGCAAGAAGTGGGTCAGTTTGCAGCTCGCTCTGTTCCGTGTGATCGCCCCCGAGCTCAACACCCTCCATCCTGTCGCGGTCGATGCGCCCGAGGAGTG
>QHXE01001083.1:0-1059 GCA_003222835.1 Acidobacteriota bacterium
TGGGGCGCCTGGCGTACTGTCGAGGAAAGCGCGCGGATGCGATCATTTGTCTGTTGCGGCGTCTCGACGACGGTCTGCGCGAGGGTAGAAGGCGACAATACCAGCATGCCCAGCAGGACACTCGTGGCGAAGCAGCACAGCGGCGCACCCAGTCTGCCTGGTTGCATGCGGATAGATGACCCCCCAAGTGGATTATACAGGCACAAGGCCCAACTCCATCAGGGAATTCCAGAACTGCGATGCTGTCTTGTGGAGGGAGATGCTGGTGGCGAGGCTTTCGGAATCTCCGCCGTTGCCAAATGAGCCATGAGAAAAAACAGCAGCGCGTTCGCCGGAATGTGCAGATTAAAATCGACGAAGCTATGCACCAGAAAGCCAGTCGAAGCCACGAGGCCCGAGAGCTGCAAGGTCCCGGCAAAGGACTTGTTGAGCTGGCGCAGTCGTCTTAAAGATTCGTTGAATAAGACGCCCAGAAACCAGACACAACAGAGCCCCCCGAGAATGCCCGTTTCTGCGAGAGCCTCCAGATAGTCGTTATGCGTGTGATTGACGATCTTTCCATCATAGAGAGTTTCATAGGAAGGATAGACGATCTGCAGCGTGCCTAGTCCCGTGCCCACGAAAGGGTGGTCCAGAAAGATCTGCCAAGTGTCTCGCCGCATGGAGGCACGCTTTCCTGCGGTCACTTCGAGTAATTGCACGGAGGATAGCCGCCCGAGGATCTGTCCGACGCCAAGCCAGGAGACCAGCAGCGAAGCGACTAGTAAGACAGTTACGCCAGCGAGCAATTGCTTTCCCTTCGTGCGCCTTAGAATCATCACCAGCGCTAGGGCACCTAGCTCAACAGCGAAGCTCACGATGCCTCCCCGCGACGCGGAGAGGAAGAGCGCCCCGATGGGAAGAACAGCGAATAGTCCTACCACTGGCCGGCGTTCCCGGCGCACTCTCCCCAGAACGAGGGGAACAAGGGCCAGTGGGAGAATCAACTCAGCAAATCCGGCGAAGTGATTCCGATTCACGTACGGACCAAAAGGGAGACCACCGGAGCTTATTTCGCGA
>QHXE01001083.1:1094-1291 GCA_003222835.1 Acidobacteriota bacterium
AAATATTCCGAACCAGACGAAACCCCGCCAATCTTCGAGAGTGCGAAAGGCTTGAACCGCGACAAAGAGGACGATCAGGTCGGAGACCAGGAGCAGAAGTTCCATGCGCGTACTGTACGAAGATGCAGTGCCATGAAAAAACCACTGGCCGCACACGACGAGAGAAAAGGCTGCCAGAGGCGGGAGAAGCGGAGAAA
>QHXE01000310.1 GCA_003222835.1 Acidobacteriota bacterium
CCTGTCTCCATCCATTTCGCCGAACGGTCCCGCCGTTTCAGTAAATCCTACAAGTGTGACCCTTGTTGCCGGGGGGAGTGGGACCTCAAAACTGACCGTGTCAACATACTCCTCAACGCCGCTGGGAGACTACACTGTGACTGTGGCCGGAAAGAGTGGCTCCCTCTCTCATTCGAGTGTCGTCATAGTTTCAGTTAGATTTGCGCCCGATTTCTCTATCGCCGCCAATCCCTCCTCAATCACTATCTCGCAGAGTTCGTCTGGAACCTCCAACCTGACTCTGACCAGCATGAATGGATTCAGCGGAACCATAAACCTCTCGGCAACAGTATCGCCTTCCGGTCCAAAGACCTCCTTGACCCCTACCTCAGTCACACTAGTGTCCGGCGGTTCAACGAACCCTGTTCTTACCGTCAAGGCATTGAAGAAGACGCCTATCGGCAATTATGTTGTTACGGTCACCGCGACGAGCGGGACACTGTCCCACTCCATCACTATTTCGGTCAGCGTCACCTAACCCTATAACACATGGGTCCTGAATCTAGCTGGTGTTTGGGCCTAGGCGGGTCTCAAGAAGTGGGACGGGTTTTTGATCGAGTCTACAGTCTGCTTCCGATCTGAGTCTTCTGAAGACTTCGACAAGGACCTTAGTTTATGACGGGTAGAAATCTTTCCTCAGAGACAGCTGAGCTGAGTCCACCCACGATGGGCAATCGGTAGCTACAGCTGGCGCATTCGGTTGTTCTCGTCTAGGTTCCACCCGGTAATATCGAATCCGTAGTGTTTGATGGCTATGCTGTTGCACTCAGGACAGTAGGCATGTTCCCAAGGATGACCTGGAACATTCCCGACGTAAACGTACCTTAGGCCTTGTTCTCTCGCAACTTTGCAATACTCTTCCAGCGTCTTGACGGGCGTGTGTGGAATGTTCATCATTTTGTAGTCTGGGTGGAAGCGTAGGAAGTGGATTGGATAGTCAGGACCCAGATTATCATGAGATTAGATTTCGAGACTACATTCATCGGACCGGTAGCACTGCGGATAAGGAAGACCAAGAGAGTGTAAGAAAACTAATGATTGAATCAGAGAGAAGGATTAAAAAATTTTGGGGGGGGGAATTGATGCCCATCATGATTTGGGGATCAGTAGGTTATGGTCCCAGTTACGGTGGATGAGAAGGTTCCCGAAGTCGATGAAGTCTCAACGCCCGTAACATCGACAGACCCGGTGCCCGAAGAATGCTCAAAGCGCCCGGTTCCACCTGTAATAGTCCAAGAACCAGTAAAGTGGAAAGTGGTTGCGGAAGTTGGACAGGCAATGTCATTTGACGAGCTGAACAGCTTATCACCGTTTGCCGCTATGAAAGTATCTTGTTCGGTTGCGGTAAATCCGCCCTGGCATGAGGCTGGGCCGATAACGGTGGCTAAAGCCACGAATGTGGTCGTTCCCAGATGCTCCAGCTGGCCGGTTCCGGTTATCGTTGCTGTGGTTTGTGATGTCATAGTGAAAGAACCCGAGAAACTCCCGTTGAAGGGTGTTGAATGGGAGGCGAACACTAACGGAAACCCAGCGAGTACCATAACAGCGAGGACAATGGGTATTAGAACCAGTTTTTTCATTCCGATGTAAACACCTCCGTCATAGTTAATCCGTACCGGAGGACCCAGCAGTTTTCCGCTCTGAGCAGGTGAAGCAGTCTGATCCATATCTGCGATTTCCGTCACAGATCCAATGTAGACCCAGAGCGGCTGCGTCGAACACAATGGGTCATCTTCAAACGCAAAATCCGCTGTTCTCTCAAGCAAGCTATTTCAGAGTTGTGCTATCTGAGGGTTGAAAAATATGTCGGAAGCGCTTCATGTAACGAAAGTTGATACCATTGGCGGATCAAAAGCTTGGGGGCTTGGAACAATTCCGACGTGGATGTATCACAGTTCTTCTATGGAAGGCCCTTCTGTTCATCCCATAGACTCCCAAGTTTGTCTACTGCGACTCCGAATGCTTTCAGCTTGTCACTCGTCGCAGGATACATCTGGGGTAGTCGCTGGAAGCTTGCATAATCAAACCACTTAGTCTCCTGGGTTCCAGGAATAAGCTCTCTAACCTCTTGACAATAGAAGCGATCGCCATAAGGGCTTATGAGAGCAATTATTGATTCGTCCCAATATTTTCTGTACCTATTGAGATCGCTATTCTTCATGTGAACTCCGGGGTGGCCCCCGTGCTCTGATATTTTCCTAAACTTTACTTCGACCAATTTCAGGCCCTTATCTGATGATACGACATAGTCTGGCATCGAACGGATACGTTGCACAGCGTCAGAATCGGGAATGTTACTGGAGATGTTCATCTTGAGCGAAGACAATGAACTCTCGTAGCCGAAAGGGTAGACCGTGTAGTTGCTAGCTTCTAGAAGACCTCTAAGAATCTCCTTGGCGGCAGCACCGATAATCAGGTGTTGACTGAACTCGCGCGAGTGATGCCTAGGAAGCTGAATTTCCAAGTATAATTCAAGAACTTTCATCTTGAGCGTAGAGATGAAAAGCCTTGTCGTAGGGGATAGGTTTCATAGCCACGAACGCAACGGAAACAAGCAAGGTATTGACGTGGAAGCGAAGACGACTCTGGGCAAAGTCCGATTCAGATTGGCTGAGCAGAGAACACATGAATGTGGCTGATCACTGTGAAATGGATCTGGTCGTTCCCCAGCTATCCGCGTATGTCCATGGTAATCGGCTTATGCCGTCGATCTTAAATCCGGAGCGCCTTCGAGTCCACAAGTGGTGGAAACTGTGAAGAGGATCTCCCTATCGTTCACATTCGTAATTGCGCTCTCGTCGCTTATTCTGTTAGCGCCCGCCGTACATGCGGACCCGTCGCATCAGGTCGTGGCTAGAAGCACTCCGGCAAACAATTTCGCAACAATGGACCAAGGCTGCCTAGGCCCTCTGAGAAGCCAGATCGCCCAGGGTCAGTTCAACGGCGTAGGCCCGTTCGGAGAACACTTCAACGGAACAGTAGATCCGGGAGCCCACTATGGAACCGCTGGCGAGGCCAACTTCTTGACTTCGATACTAGGCGTACAGGATCTAACCAGCTTCTGCGCATCCTCAACTCAATAACAATCAAGAATCAAGTTCCAGACTTGCTGCGCTGGTAAGCAGCAGTGGGGACTCTGCTAGATGCTTCATGGAGGGTGCGGACAGAGGCTTCCGTGATTCGCGCTTCAATAATCCCGGCACCATCATAAGTGCCTTGAAGAAAAAAGCGATGGGAATTATCTTGTAGTCAGGTCGCTATCGCCGTTCGCGATATGCTGGTCCCGAGTGGTTGAACGGGGTTCTAGGCTGGGATTGGTCCGACTCTGGCCTTCCCGCCCAGCTCCTTGAAGAGCAGATTGAAGTCTGCCTTGCTTGTCTCCACGAAGACTCCCCAGTTGCCCATTACCGCGACAGTCCAGTCGCCTCCAGTGTAGGCCCGCCTTGCTGAGGGATCCATTTCATCTTGCTAAGCTGGGTGAAAGCGCCCGCGAGGGTGTTGAAGAGCATAGTTACGGTAGCGACGAACTGGGCGGTCATCGCTGCCATGTCGCGCGACATGTCCATGCTCGCCAGATAGTTGACGAGCTTCCCGTCTGGAGCAAATTCTCCAGCCGCAGCAACGCCAGGTATCTTCAAAAGCTCATCTAGAGTTTTCGCCAAATTTCTTTCTCATCTCCAATCTTGTTTGGGTACTATTCTCATCGCGCCCCTCCTCGGCGCTCTGCCTGAAATACGTTCGACGGGCCCTAGAAAAAGGGCGAACGATTCGACCTCGAAGGCGACTCCAAGACTTTCGACAGTAAGAATTTAACATTTTAACAATTCCCCACCACAAGCCAAATTCACGGGAGAAGAGTGGTCTTGAGAAAGCCTATCCCAGTGTTGGTGCTAGTCGCAGTATCCCTACTGGCTGTGGTCGGAGCCTCCTTCTACTACGTTTCTCGTAATGGACCTCCAGGTTCGGATCATTCCCAGTGCAGTGACCCGGACTCTATTTCGAGCCACGTCTACAATCCATACAGACTCACCATCGTCAAGTCCTGTATAACGGCCTCGGGAGTTGTAGACAACGTTCTGCAAGAGGCTGACGGCGACTACCACGTACGACTAGCCCTCGACTCTCAATACAGCAATCTCACCAACGCCGGAAACCAGCACCAGTACGGCGATCTAGTCGTAGAGATAATCTGTGCACTGCCCATAACCCAGTCAGACGCGGTATCTGCCTGCCAGAACTACACAAACAACATCACAGTACCCAGCATCAATGATCACATCACTGTCACCGGACCCTACGTCTTAGACACGAATCACTACAACTGGGCAGAAATCCACCCAGTCTATACACTCACTATATCCTAAACTTCTAGCTGCCTAACTCTGCGAGCTGCTGGCCTAGGCCTCATTAGCCAGGAAGATAAGGCGTCCTTCAAGTCAACCCGTTTGTTCTAGCTGAATGAGAAAGAGGGGGTTTCCGGCCGAGTTCCCGACCGGGGTTGTCTTTAGGGTAGCAGGTTGACTTGGATGTTGATCTTGTAGCCGGGGAATGGGCTGAACGAGTAGTGGCCGGCAACTGGTGGGATGCCTGTGTCTCCACACGGTGGGAGGGTGCAGCCAGAGAAGGGTCCTGGAGGAAGACTAGCCCCCGGTCCGGTGCACTCGAGAGTGGACGCGGTTATGTGAAATGAGAAGCCTGTCGGGCTCTCGGGGCTCGCCATGATTGTCCAGCCAGTGACATCAATGCTCAGATGTGTTGGACTGTTAGGTTCTCCCAGAGCGCTGCGAGCATAGACTGTGACCTGACAGTCGCCTTGTGTTCCCGTAGTCCCTGCTGCAGTGCTTCCGGTGCTTCCGCCGAACTCGCACCAGCCCCAGAACCCGAATGTTCCATTGCAGGTGGTAACGTCGTGGCAGTTGCCGGAGAATCCAACCTGCCACTGGGCAGTGTTCCCGTAGGCGTGCGCTCCCGGCAGCATTGCGGCGAATAGTAAGAGACTAACTGTGGTTATGAGAGTCATGATTCCGATGTGTTTGGTCAAAATTTCTTCAGGCATTTGGTCGTGGACATTCTTCTTAAGACCTATGGAAGAATATTCTGTCTCCATATATCTCAGGACGGCTGGAACCGGACCTGATGAGAACGGTTGAACTTACTGAAAGCGAGATTGAACTGTAAATCTAACCGCGGTATGATGGCGGTTCCTTTCGTAGCCGGCTGCGACTGCCCTTTTAGCATGTCAGCCAAAGAGTCTGAGCTTGTACTTTTTCGTTAATTCAGGAATCCATTCGTCCCATCCTAGGCTCGCATGATACTTGGTGCTGAGGGCTTGGATCTTCGCTGGGTCGGGCCTAGTGTTCTTGAATAGTTCACCGGCTTCGGCAAAGAATTTCTCGAACCCTGCAGGCGAAATAATCTCTACGAGTCTGGCAGGCTTGTCGGTGGGATTCCAGAAAGCATGTGGAATGCCCCGCGGTTTCAGAACATAGTCGCCTACGTCCGCGAGAAAGATCTCGTCACCAACCCTAGCTCCGAACTGGCCCTCAACCACATAGGAATACTCGTCAGTATCATGGTGAACGTGAGGCGGGACAAGAGTCCTAGGCTCCAAAGGGTGCTCGACTATTGAGAAGGCATGACCTGTCTCTTCGCCTGTAATCTTGAACTTGACACCCACTCCGCCCATGGAAACGAGCTTTCCCTCACTCGACGGAATCCTGAAGCGGCCGTGTCGCCTTGCAGAATCAAGCTTCTCCATGAGACGGAAAACAACGTGGCTCACTAATAGATTTTGGGAGAGAATTCTTATCCCAAGTTACCGGCAACAGCAGGAGAATTCTGCCCTTGCTGCCTGAATTCCGGCCAAGAGAACCTCTAGGGTTTTGCTTCGAATACTCTGTTGAACGGTGTCTCAGTCGCTCTTCGGAAGCTCGTGAATCCTCCAGAC
>QHXE01001086.1 GCA_003222835.1 Acidobacteriota bacterium
CGAGCAGCGGCATGTAAAATCCGGCGGCCTCAGTTTGTTGATCGAATGGGCCCTGCATGAGCATGTCCGGCACAATGCCGACAATGGTTCGCCACGGCTCCGGCTTCGCGGGATTGAAAATGCGGACCTGATGACCGATTGCGCTTTGATTGCCCCAGTACTTTCGGGCAAAGCTCGCGTTCACGATCGCCACCGGTTGTTTCGAATCGCTGTCGTCGATGGTGAAATCGCGGCCTTCCAAAACCTTTAACCCGACCGTCGTAAAATAGTTGTCCGAAATGGACTCAAAGTTGCAGCGGGGACGGTCCCGATCGGTCAAATAATTCTGCCCGTCGACTTCATATTGACCGTTTGGCGCGAACGTCATCCGAAAGCGATCGCTCATGGCGGCGGATTCGAACTGAGGATTCGCCCGCAGGGCACGAACGGCGTGCTTAAAAAACTCTCGCCGCGAATCCTCGCTCGGGTAGGCGCCTTCCATCAGAGCCATTCGCGCGGCACGCGATTTGTGCCACCACCAGCACGCGGGTAATGACATTGACCAGTCGACTGCTGTTCCCACGCCCGCCTTCCTTCATCATCTCGGCCGCGTTCCCCCGCGCGCTAAGAAAAGCGGGGACAAAACCCGAAACGACGGTCGCGGCAAGGGTGATTAGAAGCGTGAACGCGAGAACGCGACCATCGATCGTAAATTGCCACCAGTAAGGAGGAGGAAACGGCGCGGCATTTATCGCGCGAACTAGCATGTCCACTCCCCAATAGGCGATGAGCACGCCGGCAACGGCTCCAAATGCGGCGACAACAAAACTTTCGGTCAACATTTGTTGAACAATTCGCCAGCGCGTTGCGCCGAGTGCGCCGCGAATCGCCAGTTCTTTCGCGCGCAATGCGGCGCGGCCGAATTGCATGTTCATCACGTTTACGCAGGCGATCAGCAAAACGAAAATGACCGCTGCGAGCATCGCCCAGACGGTTTGGCGAAATTGCACGCCGGTGAAGGCGTTCAGCAGCGGTTGGACGCTCGCCGAGGTATAATTTCGATTGGTTTTGGGATTGTCTTCGGCCAGATGGCGGGCCAGAGCGACGAATTCCGCGTTCACCTGATCAAGACTCACGGCTGGTTTCAACCGCCCCATCACCGCAGGCGCACGATTATTTGCGCCTAAAAAAAGACCGCCGCGAGGCACAAGCGGAAACTCATTATATAGAGGGGTCCAAAGTTCTTCTGAAATCGGAAACTTAAACTTCGGCGGCATCACCCCGATGATGGTCGCCGCTTTCCCATTAATCCGGACGCTTTGCCCGACAATGTTTGGATCGGCGCCGAAATCGCGTCTCCAGATTTCGTCACCAAGAATCGCCACTTTTTCCGCGCCCGGATTGTTGTCCTCAGCCGTGAAATCGCGCCCCAACACCGGCGAGACACCGACGATTTTAAAAAGATCTTCCGTCACGTAACCGCCGGTGTAACGCTGCGGATTGTTTTTGTAAGTCAGGTTGATCG
>QHXE01000311.1 GCA_003222835.1 Acidobacteriota bacterium
CCTCCTTCCAACTTATCAACGCCGCGCGGCAAAGGTTCGTCGCCAAGCCCTTTCATCCTCTTCAACACACGCCCAATAGCCGACTTTGGCAGTGAACGCAGATCCTTTTCAACAGACGGCTTGGGATAACTTCATAGGAGGCCATCTTTTTTCAGCCGATGTTCCAGTTCTTCGAGCGTAATCGGTTGCTCGTCTCGTCGTTCGGCAACCATGGCTAGATCGTGCAAATCTTCGAGCAGTTTCTTGTATTGCTCGAGGGAAAGAAGCACACCCGTCTTGCGACCTTTTGAATCGACCACGTACTGTTCACGCACCATGTCTGTATTACCTCGACTCAATCAGTATTCTTCATCTCGCTCTGCCGATACTGCCGCAACGGCCTGGTCCAGCGAAATGCGCGGTCCCGGCATGGAAAAGAAAGAATCCGGCGAAGGTCGTTCGGCCAATCGCACGAGACCGGCCGCCGCAAGCTCCATCAGTTCGGCGTCGCTATCATCAGTCGAAGAAAGTGGCACAATCTTCGCTATGGGCACTTTGCGATCGCAAACCAAAATCTCTTCGCCTCTACGTACTTCTCGAAGACAACTGCTTAACGTATTCTTCAGAGTCGAGATGTTAACACTGCATTTGCTTCACCTTCACACATGAGCATCATAACCACGAGCTGCCAACAGCGGCAAGATGAACTCTCGCAGGAGTCGATTCGTGCTTGTTTACATCCTCTCAGGCACTGCGATCCCCAAGGTCGCCAGCGCCGTCGTCAACTGCCGCCGCGTGTCATCAGCAACCGCGATTAGCACGGCCCGCTTAACCGCGTCCTCTTCGCCAATGATTCGATGTCGGTGGTAGAAGAGATTGAAGGCGCGCGCAAGATTGAATGTGTATTTTGCCAGAAAGGCAGGTTCAGCGCTCGCTGCTGCTTGTGCATTGGCTTCTTCGAGACGGGCGGCGAGCATCAGAAGCGACCAGATTTCGTCCCCACTCTCACCCCCGAGAACTGTTGCTACGTCCGGCTTTCGATCTTTAACTAAGTTTTCGCCTTCCGCGCCAGCATCTCCTCTGATCCGGTCGCTACCGCTCGCGGTACTGACACTTGGCGGGTCGCTACCGCTCACGGCGCTGAGACTGGGGTTCCGGAGTTTTCTAAAGATCGAATTGGCGCGCACGGCGGCGTACTGGCAATACGGACCGGTCTCGCCTTCAAACGAAAGCGCCTCCTTGAAATCGAACGCGATAATTGAATTGCGCGTGAATTTCAGCAGAAAGTAACGCAGAGCTCCGACCGCGATTGCATGCGCGGTTGCAAGCTGTGTATCTTCGGCAAGGTCGGGATGGCGCCTCTTCACTTCTTCCAAGGCGTCGGCTTCCAGACGATCGATGAGGTCGTCAGCCTTTACTCCCAACCCTTTGCGCCCGCTCATTTCAATATACGGTCGCTTTCGATCTTCTTCCGATAGCTCAATTCCGAGTTCTTCGCACGCCGTCGGAGACAGCGCCACCATTTCGTAAGAGAGATGTACGCTTGCTGATTCGCCGAACTCGGGAACGATGGCCGCCACGCCCCGCTTCACGATTTCCTGCGGATACGATTGGCGCGAATCGATCACGTTATAGACAATCGCACCGCCGCCAAAATTCGGGCGCGGCACTTCCGGAAGTTGCTCGGCCTGCGGCTCGGTCGTAGTTACCCAAGTCGCGTGACTGTTGTCCGCATACGTCCGAAAAGGTTTGTAATTGAAATCGAGTCCAAGCTGTCCCAGCTTCCAGAGTTGATACGCAATATCTTTGCCGGTGTAAGTCACCGTGCCATTCGAACGCACGATGATCTTGTCCGACTCGTGCTCGTCGGTGCCGGTGTGCGATTCAAACGGCATGACCCAACAGCCTCGATTGCGGCCTTCGGCTTCGAAGTGAATGACTCCGCGTTCTTTCATCAACTGAAACGCGCGCTCCCAGAAATGCAGATGCAAAATTTCCGATTCGCGCGCCAGCAAATCGTAACGGATGCCGAGACGTTCCATCGTGTCGAGAATTTGTTCGACGTTGCGCGTGGCGACATAGTCGGCCAGTTTAGCCGTAGGATTGTTTCCTTCTTCGATCGCGTGGAGAATTTCCGTGCGTAGCTTCAGCTTCTCCGGATTCTGTTCGCCTTCCAGCGTTCCGTCGCGATAGAACAAACCGACCCGCGTGTACAAATCCCAGCAGTAGTAATCAAACGAATGCTCCGGCGGAAGCGAACGGTCGAGTTGCTTGATGTCTTCGAGCGTCATGTTTTCGATATGCATGAACCCGACGACCACGTCCGCGACTTGCACTCCAGTGTTGTCGATGTAGTTTTGCACTTCGACGCGATTGCCGGCGGCCCGAAGAATGTTCACGAAGGTGTCGCCCAACACCGCGTTGCGCACGTGACCGATGTGGGCCGCTTTATTTGGGTTGATGCTGGTGTGCTCGACCATCAACTTGCGGCCTGCTTGTTCGATAGGCTTCAGCCTGTCGGAAACTTCAGGAGATACGACCGCGGTAAGTTCGGTCAAAAGCTTAGCGCGATCATAAAAGACATTGAGATATCCGGCGCCGGCCACGTCCACTCGTGCAACTTCCTCAATTGTTTCCAAAAAAGGTTTCAGGCTTTCGGCAATCGATCGCGGCGCGCGTTTCTCGCCGGTCTGCTGCTTGATTTGCTTTGCGAGTTCGAAGGCGACTGGAAAAGCCATATCGCCGAGTTCAGTGCGCGGTGGAACTTCGCTGACGATCTGCTCGAGTTCGATGCCGAACAGTTGTTTTGCCGCCGCTCGAATACTCACCTTAAGTTTATTTTGAAGTTCTACTAAGTTCACGGTTCTCCACAAGCCTTTCAAACTCCTCTCCCTTTGGGAGAGAGGCTGGGGTGAGCGGCGTAGCTAAGAAAAGACCGAAAGAAGATGGTCTTCTCTTGTTTCGGCGCTCAAACCCTCACCATAACCCTCTCCAGAAGGAGAGGGAACCACATTGCTTTCGCTCCTCAGTAGCTTGCCTCTCAGGAACAAACGGCTATTGTATTGAATCAATGATAAATCGCGAAATTGCGACTTTGCAGAGCAGTTTGCTACCATCCGAGTTTTGCAGCATGCAAGCCGACACAAAAACTTTAATCTCTGAAGAACTTCGACAACGCTTCAGCAAAGCGAAGAACGTTCTGGTTCTGAGCGGCGCCGGTGTCTCCGCTGAATCGGGCGTGCCTACCTTTCGGGGCGGCGGCGACTCCGCAGTTTGGAAGGAGATGCCGTTTAGCGTGATTTCATCAGCGGAAATGGTCGAGCGCGATCTGCCGGAAGTTTGGGAATGGTTCAATTACCGCCGGGGAGTGCTGGCAACGTTGAAACCGAATTCAGCGCATGAAGCGATCGCGCGCTGGCAGGATCGTTTTGACCATTTTACTTTGGTTACACAAAACATCGACGGTCTGCATCAGGCGGCAGGCTCACGTGAAGTGATCGAGTTGCATGGCAGCATCTGGCGAGCGCGTTGTTGCGATTGTGACGCGCGTCATAACGTTCGCGATTTGAAATTTGATAATGGCGTGCCGGCATGTTTCGACTGTGGCGGACATCTACGCCCCGATGTTGTCCTTTTCGGCGAGATGTTGCCCGCAGGCGCGTTCGAGCTTGCGGCGATGAAAGCGGAAAGCTGTGAGCTCTGTTTTGTTGCCGGCACGTCGGCGGTTGTTTATCCAGCAGCGTCGATTCCGGAAATAGCCCGCGCGGCCGGTGCTTATGTCGTAGAGGTAAATCCGGAGCTAACGCCGCTGTCCGATCTTTGTGATGAAGTGTTGCCGGGCAAGGCTGGAGAGATCTTGCCGCTGTTTGAAAAGTAGTTCGGCTACGCGTTCAATGGCGGAGGCATGAAATGTTTATAGACTTCGAGAATAACTTGAATCCCTAAGCCCATTTTGGGCGAGAGAAACATTCCGCTCCTGACGGAGCTGATACGTAACTTATTGTACCTATTTTCTATAAACACAGCGGCGCGCTGCGGCTGAAGAAGAAATCGACAGAATGAGAACACTCTACTTTGATTGTTTCGCCGGTGCCAGCGGGGACATGATTCTGGGCGCTCTGGTTGGCGCCGGCGTCGAACCGGGTGCTTTGATTGAGCAACTGGAATTACTCGGCTTGGGCGGCTGGCAGATTGATTTCGAAAGGGTCGATCGCTCGGGAATCAGCGCAAATTATGCACGGGTCCAAACCGCGCACGAGCACGCTCATCGCCACCTGAGCGACATTCTCAAAATTATTTACGACTCGCGTTTAAGCGATAGCGTCAAGGATCGCGCGGCGCGAATCTTTTCGCGGTTGGCTGAAGCCGAAGCCTGCGTTCATAACGAGGCTATTGAAAAGATTCACTTTCATGAAGTCGGCGCCCTGGACGCGATCATCGATGTGTGTGGCGCTGCGATTGGCTTTGACTTGCTGGGCATCGAGAAGTTTATCTCTTCGCCGCTGCGCGTCGGCACAGGCATGATCGAAATGGCACACGGCCGCTTTCCAATTCCTCCGCCCGCCGTTGCTGAGTTGCTAAAACGAAAGCCCATCTATGCCGGCGATGTCGAAGGAGAATTCGTGACGCCGACTGGTGCGGCGATCATTAGCACAGTGTGCGATGAATTCGGGCCGCTGCCGTCGATGAAGATCGACGCAAACGGGTACGGCGCCGGCGCTCGCGATCATCAGAAGTTGCCAAATGTGCTGCGCGTGTTTGTCGGCGAAACTGAATCGACAACCGTTGCGGATGAAACGCTTTTGATGATCGAAACCAACATCGATGATATGTCGCCGCAACTGTTCGGTTACGTCGTGGATCGAGCGTTGGAAATGGGAGCGCTTGATTGCTATCTAACTCCGACGCAGATGAAAAAGAATCGTCCAGGCGTGCAGCTTTCTATCTTGTGCCGGCCGGACGGGCGGGAAAAGTTTCTCCAGATGCTTTTTGCCGAGACCACAACCATCGGCGCGCGCAGTTATGAAGTCAGGCGCCGCGCTCTCCCGCGCGAGACAGTGCGAGTCGAGACTCGATTTGGACCAATTGATGTTAAAGTTGCGAGCGTAAACAATGGGGCAGCAAACGCGATGCCGGAATTCGAGCAGTGCCGCGCTGCGGCGCAAAAGGCCGGTGTTGCTTTGCGTGAAGTTCAGGAAGCAGCGCGCGCTGCGTACTCGTGTCAGAACCGCGAGCGGTAGCGACCGGCCCGGGTACGCAGGCGTCCCGCCTGCCTATGTACGTGGGCTGCTTTCATATGATTAAGCAGGCGGGACGCCTGCGTACCCAGGCTACGACGCGATTGATCGAAATACAAATGAACACGAAAGTGACCGACATCAAATCCAAGCGGCGAAAAGTCCGCAAGCCGAGTGAGCCTGACCTCGATCGGATCGCCCAGGGCGTGCGCTTGATCCTCGAAGGCATGGGCGAGGATCCGAATCGTGAAGGTCTGCGCGAAACTCCGCGAAGGGTGGCCGAGATGTACGCCGAATTGACTGCCGGCATGCGCGAAGACCCGAGCGAACACGTCGTACCGCTGTCCGGCGATAAGCATGACGA
>QHXE01001087.1 GCA_003222835.1 Acidobacteriota bacterium
ACCCTCAGGCTTCCAACCATCGGGTGGATTCCGCATGAATAATCCGGTTACAACTGTGACGATCAGATATGCGATCCCGAGATAAGCGAATGTGCTTAAAACACCGACGCTTTGAATCAGTCGCGTGGCCACAGGCGCGGTAATGAGCGCCCCGGCGCCAAATCCGCCAACTGCGATACCAGTAATGAGTCCTCGGCGATCCGGAAACCATTTTACCAGCACGGCGACTGGAACAATGTAACTAAAACCGAGACCTATTCCGCCGATCACGCCGTAAGTTAGATATAACCACGACAAGCTCTGTGAGAAGCTGGCCAGAAAAACTCCCACTCCGTAGAGCGCGCCGCCGGTCAAGGCAACGATCCGTGGTCCTTTGCGGTTCAGCCAGAGGCCTCCGAAGAAGGCGGCAAATCCCATATTTCTGAAATGCTCCATCCGAATTGCTTCGCCAACGGAACGCGGAAAACGCTCCACGCATACACTGCACCCAGCGCAATCTGGAAAAACACTCCTGCGATTGCGATTACCCATCGATTACTCGTTCGCATAACTTCCTCCTACGAATTGCTGACTGCGTTGTTGTATGTCCCACCTTAAGTGCCAGTCCTACTTCGCTGCTACAGCGCGTTCGCGGGATTGTTTACTGCTGCCAAAGAACTAAGGAGAGCTCCCTCTTTTGAGGTAGAGTTAGACATCGGCTCCTCGTGCTGTTTGCTTCAGAGTGTAGCAAAGCCCGGCATCGCTACAGAGGCACGTGTCGACGAGATGGAGACCCCGCGATCGGGAACGTTTCGCGGCACCGAGGCTCCGAATCGATATCTGGAAATGCTTGTAGCAAATTTATGAGGAGACATCTTCGCCAACACAAACGGCTAACAAAGGCAGATCGTGACTTGGAAGAAACGAATCCGTAGCTACACGCTCAAAGAGCCCACGGTAAAACAACTAAAGTACGGAGCGCCACACTAGGAGCCACCGCTCGTCGGCCAGCGAATAGCCTTAACATGTTTGGAGTCCCTCACAGCGGCATGACCACGCCGCCGTTCTTGGGAATCGCATCAAAGGTTGCCTTGTCGATGCGCAGGTGCGCCATGACCGCTTCCGGCGGAGTATGAGCCAGCCACTCGGAGAACGAAAGGTCCTGAAAACGATCGACCTTGCCGAACATCTCCAGGAACACAAGATCGGTGTCGCCGGTGTTCTCGATGTAGTGCAGCAAGGTCTTTTGCACGTATCCGACGTCTCCCTCTTGAAAGTCCATTGTCCGCGCTCTGTTCCCCGCCGCGACCACTGTCATTCGTCCCTTGCCACTGATGTAGTACTGCCATTCGTCCGCGTTTGGATGCCAGTGCAATTCCCTCAGTCCTCCGGGATGAACGGTGACCAGTGCCATCGCTGTGGTGGAGGCTTTGAAATTACTGGAATCGACAACGCGCACGTCGCCACCTTTCGTTTTCAGCGTCGGCGGCATCTCCATCGTGCGAAACGCAAAATTCTGCGGCGACCTTCCGCGCGCCCCGGCGGCTGCCTTTTGGTCGGCCTCCAGCGACCCCGGAAGATCCGCTTGGAAAATGAATAACTCTTCTTTCGGCACGTTCTTGAATGCCTGTTCGCCGACCGCGAAATTTTTTGCCAACACCTCAGTCGGCAGATGCCCTATCGCGTCGCTCAGCAGGACCGTATCTGACTCGGAAAAATTACCGTCGTCAAAAACGAGCAGGAATTCGCAGCCGTCGGGATT
>QHXE01000312.1 GCA_003222835.1 Acidobacteriota bacterium
GCCAGATAAAGACCACAAACGGCGAGCATCATCAGAAAGACCATTTTCGCGCGCCGCTGTTTTCGCACGATCAGTGACTGAATCAGAAAGATCGCCGCGACGAAGAAGACGAATCCTGTTCCCACAAGAGCCAGCGCGCCAACGGGCGCCGCCAGGTTGACGTTCGTATTCATTCAGGAACTCCCTTCTCTTTGAGCTAGACAAAGCCCTTTGCTTGGCAAAGCTGTCACTCAAAAATTTTTCCAGCGCTTGCGATTTCAACCCGCGCTCTTTCGCATGTGACCAATCACTGCTTCCATGTGATCTAAATAGCGCTCCAAAGCTCTCTTGCCCGCGGCCGTTAAACTATATTCCGTCTTCGGAGTGCGGCCTTCAAACGTTTTCGAGCAATGAACATAGCCAGCGTCCTCGAGTTTGCGTGCGTGCACACTCAGGTTACCGTCCGTGGTCTTTACCATGTGCTTGAGTTCGTTGAAGGTCAGCGAATCGTTGACCGCCAGCGCACTAATGATACCCAGACGCAGCCGCTCGTGGATCAAGCGATCGATTTCGTGCATGCTCTTGGGCACATTTGCGTGTACCGAGCGCAGACGCTTCTCCTCCGTGTGTGCTTTCGCATGTTCGCGTTTTAATGCTTGTTGCTTAGCCACCGTACTTCCTCGCGATAACGCTGCCAAAAATAATGTGCAAACAGCCAAAGCCTGCCGTCATCAACCAATTTCCCCAGGCTTCGGGAGCAAATAAGCCGGCCGCGCCCAATATCATGAAGCAAATTCCCATCACCGGCACCACGCCCACTGAAAACATCCCGCCAGTCACGACGCCGGTGCCGTAGAGCAAGAGCCACATTCCCGGAATCGCCTGAGTCAATCGCGCTCGAAACAGGACAACCGTTAAGAGTGCGCCGACGACCATCGGCGGTGAAAGGCTGAATGCGACCTTGCGGCCTGGTCCGGAAAGCAGAGGCGTTCCCAAAGTGCGCGCTTTTCGATCCATTGACCAGCCGGCGATCAAAAGCGAAATGATCGCTTCCGCCAGCCAGGTTCCCAGCCAACCTCGCGCCGTCGGTTGACGCGCCGCTACGTAAGCAGCGGCCAGAGCCGTCACGCCGATCGCCACCTGTCCCCAACCCGGCACGGCGGTAAAAGCCGAAGCTCGCTCCATCGTTTCGCGGATATAGCGCAGGTTATCTATAGCGCGATCGTGCAGCGCCGGTGGGTCTTCAGAGGGCGTTTGGGCATGCCTGACAGTCATCAAGGTCTGACTCTAAGCCACTCTGGTCTGCTATGTCAAGTACTTTGTATGACAAAGACAAGTCAGATCGGAGGACTGTCGCCGGCGTCGAAGGTTTCGATTAGTCTTTGCCAATCGGACGTGGGCCGGCTCTGCAGAATGCGCACGCAACGGTTCCAACGCAAGATCGCGTCGTCATTTCCGTGCGGCCTGATCGCTTCCGCCTTGGCGAAGTAGGCGAGGGCTTGCTCGAATAATGGCGCGACCGTATGCGGAGAACGCCCGGCGGCAAGTTGAGCTTTCGCTTGCCGCTCGTGAAGAATTCCGGCGTAGTAAGAGCGCTCGTATTCGTCGTGCAAACTCTGAAAGATGGTTTCCGCTTCTTTGTAGCGATCGGCGGGACTGCCCCCGAACTGATCGGTGATCGAGAGACCGAGCAAACGCAGCGCGGTTTGGTTCTCGGAATCTGCGGCAAGGATATCCCGGCAGATCGATTCAGCTTCACCTGGTTCGTTCAAATAGCGATAGAGCTCGGCTTTCGAGATCGCTTCGGGAATGCCGTCTTGCGAAATCGGTTTGAGCTGAAGATCCATTTCCATCTCTATTATTTGTCAGACTTCGACTTCAATGTCCAGGCCATCGACGCGAACGTTATATCGGCTTACGCCCTGACCTGCGGGAGGACCGAGCACCTGGCCGGTTGTGACATCAAACACTGCGCCATGCCACGGGCAAGTGACCTCAACACCCTCGATCTCGCCCTCGCACAACGGCCCGCCCACGTGCGTACACGTGTTGTCGATGGCATGCAACGAACCGCCAACGTTGAAGAGTGCTATCTCTTTACCGTTCACCTCGACCATTCTGGCCTGGCCGGCAGGAATGTCGTCAGTCCTGGCAACTTTTACGAACTCTGGCATTTGTTTCTCTGTTTGCTTGAAGAAGTTTCTACTTGAGCTGAGATTATCAACAGCCAAGCCTCACCACAAGCGTCGCGATCAAGTGCGCTCCTTCCCCGACAACTTCCGCAGAAACCACCGCACCGGATCGTAGAAGTCGTCAACTACGCGCTCTTTCAGCGGGATGATGGCGTTGTCGGTGATGTGAATGTCTTCGGGGCAAACCTCCGTGCAGCATTTGGTTATGTTGCAGAGTCCGATGCCGAGTTCGTCTTTCAGCAATTCGGTGCGCGACAAAGCATCGAGCGGGTGCATTTCCAGCCCCGCCACGCGCACGAAAAAGCGCGGGCCGCCGAACTGTTCTACTTTCTCGTGATCGCGCAGCACGTGGCAAACGTTCTGACAGAGAAAGCACTCAATGCACTTGCGAAACTCCTGCACGCGATCCACTTCGCGCTGATCCATCTTCCATTCCACGTCTGGCTTCGGCGTGAATGGGGGAATTTTTTTATTCACGCGATAGTTCCAGGAAACATCGGTGACCAGGTCCTTGAGCACCGGAAAACTCTTCATCGGTTGGACTGTAATCGGTTCGTCAAGCGGCAGAGCATCGAGACGCGTTTTGCAAGTCAGACGCGGCCGCCCATTGACTTCCGCTGAGCATGAGCCGCACTTGCCGGCCTTGCAGTTCCAGCGCACGGCCAGGTCGGGCGCGTCGTGCGCCTGAATGTAATGCAGGGCGTCGAGCACCACCATGCCGGGCGCGATCGGGACCTGGTATTCAATCAGATCACCGCTGTTTCGATCGCCACGAAAAATTCTGAAAGTTGCGTTAGGCATAAGAACCTATTTCTTTTCTTCCAGGATCGCACGAAGATCCGAAGGTATTTCTGCAACTGGCCGCTGGCTCAACCTCATCGTCTCGCCCTGACGCCGGATAATGTTGTTCTGCCTGCCCCACAGTTCATCATAGTTCGGATAATCAATCCGGCTATGCGCGCCGCGGCTTTCTCTGCGTTCCAGGGCGCTCAACGCCACCGCTTCTGAAACTGTTAGCAGAGATTTCAGATCGCGCGCCAGGTGCCAACCCGGATTGAACAGACGTGAGCCATCGACGTGCACCTTAGCCGCGCGGTCTTTCAACCCCTGGATTTCAGAGATACCGTGCTTGAGATCCTCTTCGCTGCGAAAGATGCCCACGTAGTTCTGCATCGTTTCCTGCAAGTCACGATGCACATCGTACGGGCTCTCGCCGGTGCTGCGCTCAAACGGCTCGATCATTTCACCCGTAGCTTCGTCGACCTGGGCGTCGTCAATGCTCGGTGTCCCGGCTTGTTTCGCGTGCTCGGCTGCGGCTAGCCCGGCGCGACGACCAAAGACGAGAAGATCAGAGAGCGAATTTCCGCCCAGCCGATTCGCGCCGTGCAAACCCGCCGCAGCTTCTCCGGCCGCGAACAATCCGGGCACATTCGATCGCGCCGTCTCAGCGTCCACCCGAATGCCGCCCATCATGTAATGACACGTCGGCCCAACCTCCATCGGTCCTTTGGTGATATCCACATCCGCGAGTTCGCGAAACTGGTGATACATACTCGGCAGTTTCTTCTTCACGTATTCAGCCGGCTTGTGCGAGATGTCGAGATACGCCCCGCCATGTTCCGTCCCACGTCCTTCCTTCGCTTCGGTGTAGATTGCCCGCGCCACCACATCGCGCGTGGACAGATCCACCCGCTCCGGATCGTAGCGCTCCATAAAGCGCTCGCCGTCTTTGTTGCGTAAGATCCCGCCTTCACCCCGCACAGCTTCAGTCACGAGAATTCCCTGCACCCCAGGAGGCCAGACCATACCCGTCGGATGAAACTGGACGAATTCCATGTCCATCAATTCGGCGCCGGCGTCGAAAGCCAGGGCCATCCCGTCGCCGGTGTATTCCCACGAATTTGATGTGATGCGCCAGGCTTTTCCGATTCCGCCTGTCGCGATGACAACTGACTTCGCTTTGAAGACAACGAAACGGCCATTCTCTCGCCAGTAGCCGAACGCGCCGGCAATGCGCTCGCCATCTTTCAGCAAACGCGTGATGGCGCATTCCATGTAAACGTCGATGCCGAGGTGCACGCCGCGATCCTGCAGAGTGCGGATCATCTCGAGACCCGTGCGATCGCCGACGTGACATAGACGCTTGAAGGTGTGGCCGCCAAAAGCCCGCTGCAGAATATTGCCGTCCGCGGTGCGGTCAAAAAGCGCACCCCATTGTTCAAGCTCACGCACGCGCTCGGGTGCTTCCTGGGCGTGAAGCTGGGCCATGCGCCAGTTGTTCAGAAACTTGCCGCCGCTCATCGTATCGCGAAAGTGCGTCCGCCAATCGTCAGCGCGATCGACATTCGCCATAGCTGCTGCGATTCCGCCTTCAGCCATGACCGTGTGGGCTTTGCCGAGCAACGACTTGCATACGACGCCAACCCTCGCCCCCTGCGCCAACGCCTGGATCGCCGCGCGCAACCCCGCGCCGCCCGCGCCAATTATCAAAACGTCGTGTTCGTGAGTCTCGTATCTTTCGGTCACAGGTGCCAGCACGTGCAAGACTAGAATTTCGGCTTCAGCCCCGCTTGTTTGCAAAGTTCGTTCGCTGTTATTCGCTCTATGGTGCGATGCCTTTTGACTGGAACTGTCTTCTGGTTATTCGTGTAGATCGAATGCTTGCCACTTCGCGCAACAAATAGAATCCGTTTTCCTCGAAGTACTTGATTAGGTCGCGTCGTTTTACGGCCATGCTATATCTCGACGGGTATTTGCTCGAGCAAGGCGCGTCCTAGAGGTATTTCCCGATTCTGCTGACGGTAGGCTTGGATCATTTCGTGCAGGGCGTCTTCGAGCATCTCCCGACACTCCTCGACATCTTTTCCTTCTGTCACAACCTCCGGCCACTCGATAAGTTGTCCCATGTAACCTGCATCTATTTTTGTATACTTAGCAGTAAATGTGCTGAACATATGATACCTCTCTCTAATTTGATTGTGCTCGGCCAAACCAACTAAAGCAATCTCAAATCGGCAATTGCACCCGACGCTACCAGACGCACGTACAAATCAGCTAAACCG
>QHXE01000313.1 GCA_003222835.1 Acidobacteriota bacterium
TGCTGGGAGTAGTAGCAGCAGGCGCGCCGATCGAAGCGATCTTAAATTACGAAACGGTTTACATTCCCCGTGACATGTTGAGGTCGGGACGGATGTTTGCTCTGCGTGTGCGCGGCGACTCAATGATTGACGAGCAGATTCGTGAAGACGATTTCATCATTCTTCAGTCACAGCAGACGGCGGAAAATGGGAAGACAGTTGTCGCTTTGATCGATGGCAGCGACGCGACTGTGAAACGGTTTTATGGCAGCCGAAATCAAGTGCGGCTCGAGGCTGCAAATCCTCGTTATAAGCCAATAGTTATTCGGCCGCCGGAGCGCGTGCAGATTCAAGGAGTAGTGGTGGGAGTGATTCGCAAGTACGAATAGATTTCAGATTATCTCAGATCTCAAATGTGAGATCTCAGATTTGAGAATCTCAGATTCAGTGAGGGTCATATTAGATTTAGATCGCGAAAGATCATCGGTCCGATCATCTCTTTGAAAGAACGTCCGCGACTTTCTTTAGATCGTCAATGAAACGTCGCTTCTGCTCGTGTCGAGTTTCATCGTCCGGGGCGCGCAGAATCGCAGATGGATGAATGGTTGCGATGATATATGGCGCGAGGTCCGCTTCGATGAACTTGCCGCGGTCCTTGCTGACCCGGAATTTTGATCCGAGCAACGCCTGAGCAGCAGTTGCGCCAAGGCAGACGATCACTTTCGGCTTGACGATCTCAATTTCGGCCTCCAGCCAGGGGCGGCACGCGGTAATTTCTCTCGCGTTTGGTTTTTTGTGGATGCGGCGCTTGCCGCGCGGTTCCCACTTGAAATGCTTGACGACGTTAGTGACATAAGCTTTTTGGCGATCGATGCCTGCTTCTTCAAGTGCTTTGTCGAGCAGTTTGCCGGCAGGACCAACAAAAGGCTCGCCTTCGAGGTCTTCATCGTTGCCGGGTTGCTCGCCGACGAAGAGAACTTCAGCCTGGCGAGTGCCGGCGCCAAAGACGGTTTGCGTGCCGCGCTTATAGAGGTCGCAGGCCTGGCAATCGGCCGCGGCTTCGCGAAATGCCGGCAGTGTTTTTCTATCGGGAAAGAAATCTTCGGCGTCTTTTGATTCTTTGAGATCTTCAGATTTTTGAGATCTGAGATTTTCAGATTTGTCTTTGCTCAAGAAGCAAATCCTCCTCCGAGAATGTAGAACAGGCTGCCACCCTGTTCAACTTTCATTTGTTTCGGGCAGTGTAAGACAGGCTGGCAGACTGTTCTACCGAAAAATATGAAAACGGCAGTTGCGAAAAAAGAGATCGAATCAGCACTGGCTAATCGCTTTGGCGCTGTTTTTGAACGACGTGAAAAGCAGCCCGGCGAAATCGTGCCTACCGGTGTTTCGGAAATCGATGCTGTCTTAAATGGATTCCCACGCGGAGCTATTACAGAAATCCATGGAGCGGCATCGTCAGGACGGACCAGTTTATTGCTCTCCGCTCTAGCCTTTGCGACCGGGCAGGAAGAGACATGTGCCCTGATCGATTGCAGCGACACTTTCGATCCTACGTCTGGCGCCAAAGCTCGAGTGGATTTCGATCGCCTTTTATGGGTCCGATGCAATAGCAACCTGGAGCGCGCCTTTAAGGCGACAGATCTTTTGCTGCACGGCGGCGGCTTTGGTCTGGTCGCGCTTAACCTGGCCGACGTGCCGTCAAGAAACGCGCGCCGAATAATTTCGTCATGGTGGTTTCGTTTTCGTCGCTCGTTGGAAAACACGCCAACCGCTCTCATCGTGATCACGCCAGTGCCTTGCATCCGCTCTTGCGCCACGTTGGTTTTGGAGTTAATGAACGAAAGCATAATTTGGCCCAGTACTGTGTCATTAGTTTTAGATAACCATGACGCAAGAGTAACGATGAGGAGGGGGTCGCACCTTTCGCTGGTCGAAGATTCAACCCGTCAGCGTGGAAGTTACTCTTTCGCTCTAACCCACGCACGTTTACTTGAGAGGATTCGCGTTCAGGTAAATCGTGAAAGGCCTATCGCATGGACTGTTGGATCTGCTAAATTTGAGAGTGTTCGATAACTTCAGCTTGTCTTGAAGTCATCGCCGCAACAAGCTGAGCTTGGCGCAAGCGGGAATCGATAGTGTAGATACGGAGGATTCCCGCATTCCTCATCGGTGCATTACGCCCAAATGTGAAACAACATTCCGCTACTTTTGAGTATAGCTGGTCATCTCAAGTTTGCGGCGGGTCAGGTATAAATCTCTCTCTGTTGACGTGAATCTTAGCTCTGAGAAATTTCTGGTGTGCTTCTACGGCCTTGCAGCCTGTTCCTGGGTGCCGCATTGGGCCTGTCACTACTATCGATTGGAAACGCGAAGCACTTTCATAGTCGGCAAATGGAGATTTTCACCAGCGCACAGCTCCGTTTCTCTCCTCGTGTATAGTTTTCTGATTGCGATAAACCTGATGGCAATCGGGTCCGCGGAATATCGAGTACTCAGTGCAATGATCTCGGGTGTGGGTCACCTATCAATCGGACTACTCCATGTTTATCGTCTCTGGCGCCCCTTCCATTTCGAGGTGTTCGGGCATGAGTGGTCGCGCAATGCTTCGCTACGAGAAGCAGCCATAGTAGTTCCGTTTGGTCTGTTGTGTCTCGTCGTAGCAGCAGCTTGAGCGTTAAATTCGCCATTGATTTGTAACCTTATTCAGCCTTGACACGATTCGGAGATATTCGGTAATCTTCGGATTACCAGCGAGCCAACTTCCCTAATCTAAGCTTGCACGGTGAATGCCTATGTTTGCCTGCATTTATGGACAAGTTTCCCCCAAAGATGGGTTCAGCGACGATGCCAAACAGGCATTGCTGATCGATCTGGCGTTCACTTTTTCGCCATTGGTGGAGCGAACGTTTGTTGACACCGTGGTGCTGGATATATCGGGCGATGAGTTGCTGTTTAGTTCGCAGAACCAGGCCGAGGTTAATTGGACACGCGGCCTCGGCGATGAAATTGCGCGGCGCGCGGCTGAGTCGGGTTTGAAAGTAAATGTGTCCGTAGCCGCGAATCCTGATGTGGCGATTCATGCCGCTCGAGCTTTTAAAGGAGTAACTGTCATTCCTGCGGGAGCAGAACTTTCGCAACTCGGTAACCTGTCAATAAAGCTGCTCGATTATTCCCTTGCGGGAATTGACGAGAAGAAAGCGGAGGAGATTGGTGAGACCTTGGTGCTTTGGGGCATTCGCACATTCATTGATTTTGCGGAGCTGCCTTTGGCTGGCGTGGCGCAGAGACTGGGACAGGAAGGCGTGCGGCTGCAAAAGCTCGCGCAAGGTAAAAGCGAACGCCAACTGGTTTTGGTCCAAGCGCCGGTCGGTTTTGAGCAATCAATTGAATTAGAGCATCCGATTGCAGAACTCGAGCCGCTTTCATTCATGCTCTCACGTTTGCTTAATCAACTCTGCGCAAATCTGAATGCGCAGGCACTGGCGACAAACGAATTGAGGCTGCGCCTGAGGCTGGAAGACAAAACCGAACATGAACGAACGATTACCTTGCCCGTGCCGATGCGCAATCCGAAAACTTTTTTGCGATTACTCTTGTTTGATATCGAAGCACAGCCTCCCCAAACGGCAATTACCTCCGTAACGATCGCAGCCGAGCCAGTAAAACCGCGCATATCGCAGACAGGTTTGTTTATTCCGCTGGCGCCTGAGCCGGAGAAATTGGAAGTGACTTTGGCTCGATTGGCGAAATTAGTCGGAGCGAACAACGTTGGTTCGCCCGAGCTTTTAGATACCTATAGACCAGATTCTTTTCGAATGAAACGGTTCAAGCTCACAGTCACGCACAAGAAAGGAACTTCAAATCCGCAATCCGCAATCCGCAATCCGCAATGCCTGATGGGTTTCAGGATGTTTCGGCCATCGTGGCGGGCCGAGGTGCAAACCCTCCACGGCGAACCGGTACGCGTCGCTGCTCGAAACACGGATGCGTCGAGTGCGATGCGCGGGAAGATTGTCTGTGCCTCCGGGCCATGGCGCTCTTCCGGTGATTGGTGGCGCGCGGATGTTTGGGCCCGAGACGAATGGGACGTGGTAGTCGCGAATTCTAATAGCGGACAAAGCGACGTGCTCTGTCGCCTCTATCGCAATCTGGCGAGCGAAGAGTGGTTCGTGGAAGGCGTCTATGATTGATTACATCGAGCTTCATGCGCGGTCTGCATTCAGTTTTCTTGAAGGCGCTTCGACGCCGGAAGAATTGATTGCAGTTTGTTCTGAATTAAAGATGCCGGCGATGGCGCTCTTGGATCGCGATGGCGTATACGGCGCGGCGCGGTTTCATTTAGCGTCAAAGAAGATCGGAATCAAGGCCCACATCGGCGCCGAAGTCAGCGTTCAAAGCACAACGTTCGAAGACCAAAGACCGAAACAGGTAATCTCAATTCCATTACTCGTTCGCAATCGCACCGGTTATCAAAATCTTTGTCGTCTGATCACCTTGATGAAAATGCGCGTACCAAAACATGCTAAGCCGGGCGAGTGTTCGGTGACGCCGGATGAGTTAGCGGCGCATGCGCAAGGGTTGGTTTGTTTGACTGGTGGGAGCAATGGGCTGCTTGCGAAAGATTTTCACCACAGAGGACACAGAGGTGCACAGAGAAACGCGGAGTGGCTGATTGATATTTTTGGCAAGGGAAATGTCTATGCCGAGTTGCAGCGCCATTTCAATCGCGATGAAGAAGCGCGTAATCATGCAGTAATCGAAATCGCGCGTAGGTTGAAACTGCCATTGTTGGCAACAAATGGAGTTTGTTACGCCACGCGGCGGCAGAGACAAGTCGCGGATGTGTTCACCTGCATTCGCAATCACGTGCGTCTGGAAACCGCCGGACGTTTGCTCTCGATGAATTCAGAACGGTTTGTGAAATCTCCTAAAGAAATGGCTCAACTGTTTGCCGATTTGCCGGAAGCAATCGCGAACACCACGGAGCTTTCATCACGTCTTGAATTCACTCTGCAAGATCTGGGTTACGAATTCCCTAAATATCCCGTGCCACCGGACGAGACAATGACCTCGTTTTTGCGCCGGCGAACTTATGAAGGCGCGCGGCTGCGCTACGACGGCCGAAATGGGTCGCCCACATTTGAGCGCGCGCAAAAGCAGATCGAGCATGAGTTGGCGCTGATCGAGAAGTTGAAACTCGAAGGTTATTTTCTGATCGTTTGGGACATCATTCAGTTCTGCAAACGCAACGGCATCCTCGTTCAGGGTCGAGGCTCGGCGGCGAACAGCGCAGTTTGTTACAGCTTGGGCATTACCGCGGTCGATCCGGTTGGTATGGAACTTCTGTTCGAGCGCTTTCTTTCCGAAGAGCGCGGCGAGTGGCCGGACATCGATCTTGATTTGCCCAGCGGCGATCAGCGCGAGCGCGCGATTCAATATGTTTACGAGCGGTACGGAAAATTGGGCGCGGCGATGACGGCGAACGTAATCACCTATCGCGGTCGCTCGGCGGCGCGCGAGGTTGGCAAAGTGCTGGGCTTTGACGACGAAACGCTCGGACGATTATCGAGTCTGGTCCATACGTGGGAATGGAAAGATCCAAAGGACACAACTGAACGTCAGTTCAAAGATGCCGGATTGGATCTACGTGACCGGCGCATCAGGAAATTCTTCCAGCTTTATCTCGCGGTGCAGGACCTGCCGCGACATCTGGGCCAACACTCAGGAGGAATGGTGATCTGTCAGGGACAACTTGATTCAGTCGTGCCGCTCGAGCCGGCAGCGATGCCTGGCCGCGTTGTCGTGCAATGGGACAAAGAAGATTGCGCGGATTTGGGAATTATCAAAGTCGATCTGCTTGGCTTGGGAATGATGGCGGTAATCGAAGAAACGATTCAAATTATCCGCGACGACTACGGCGAAGAAGTTGATTTGGCTCATTTGCCGCCAGATGATCCGGCGGTGTATTCCGCGCTTCAGCAGGCCGACACCATTGGCATGTTTCAAATCGAAAGCCGGGCGCAGATGTCTTGTCTCCCGCGACTGCGGCCGCAGAAGTTTTACGATATCGTGGTGCAGGTTGCGATCATTCGGCCAGGACCGATTGTCGGTCGCATCCTTCGCTTGAACCCGTGTTAAAGCGCACGTTGGGTGTACCTCTCTTTCAAGAACAATTGCTCAAGATGGCGATGATCTGCGCGGGCTTTAGCGGCGGCGCAGCCGAAGAACTGCGGCGTGCGTTCGGCTTCAAACGATCCGAAGCCCGCATGAAAGAAGTCGAAGTAAAGCTGCGGCAGGGTATGACGCGCAATGGCATCAGCCCGAAGGCCCAGGACGAGATCGTACAGTCAATCACTTCGTTCGCGCTTTACGGCTTTCCCGAATCACACGCCGCCAGCTTTGCTTTGATTGCTTACGCCAGCGCCTATCTCAAGTGTCATTACCTGGCGGCGTTTACCGCGGCGACGCTCAACAACCAGCCGATGGGTTTTTATCAGCCATTCACGATTATCAAGGATGCCCAGAGGCACGGATTGAAAGTTTTGCCGGTCGATGTGACGCGATCGAATTGGGAATGCACGATCGAAAGCGAGGGTGTTGGGTGTAGGGGGTTGGGTGTAGAAAGCAAGCGCGTAGTAATGCATTCGGTGTGGGATGGCGAAGGTGAGATCGTAAATAATGAAGGCGACTTCGTAGATTCAAAAAATCTACACCCCACGCCCCACACCCCACACCCATTTTCTCTTCATCTCGGTTTGCTGTGCGTCAAGGGTCTGCGCGAAGAGGCTGGACGCGCGATTGTGAGTGCGCGCGCGCAGCGACCTTTTACGAGTATCGATGATTTGCATTATCGCCTGCCGGAATTGAGAAAAGATGAACTACGAAAGTTGGCGGCGGTGGGCGCGCTGAATCCACTGGGAGCGCGGGCGTCCCGCCCGCTAGTGTTTATTAACCACAACCATGTCGGGCATATAGGCGGGCGGGACGCCCGCGCTCCCAGTACTCGTCGCGATGCGTTATGGCAAGTCGAACGCGTTTCGCGCGACGCTGGGCCTTTATATGAAAGACTTGAAGAAGGCGGAGGCTCGCCGCTGATGCCGATGACGCTTAATGAACGTCTGAATGCAGATTTGCGCGGCACGGGAATCACCATTGGCCGACATCCAATGGCTCATCAGCGCGAGTCACTGAACAAGATGAACGTGGCGCGTGCGGCAGATTTAAAGAACATGCG
>QHXE01001088.1:0-943 GCA_003222835.1 Acidobacteriota bacterium
TGTTTCGCCCAGAAACGTTTTCGGACTCATTGAAGCGTAGGCGAAGATTGCGCGGGCGCGGTACAGTTCGTGCAGCCGGAACGGCTCGACGCCGTTCGATTAGGAGCGCGGCCCGAAGTCCAGTGGCCATTTCTGCGTGGCGGATACACCTCATTAAAAATAGCGGCACCACTGCCGCCCCTGCGTCAGCGGCTGGTAAAGACGCACCGCAAAGGAAAGGCTCGACGCATTGTGTGCACTGTATCGACATTGTTGACACATCCCTGAATCCATGACAGAATGTTGCTACAACGTAGATACAGGGGTAATGACGACATGAGGACCGTGGTCAAAAAATGGGGCAACAGCGCCTCAGTGCGAATCCCCGCGGCTGTCATGCAGGCGGCGCATCTGCATCTAGACGAGGCCGTTGACGTGCGCGAAGAGTCCGGCCGCATCGTCATCGAGCCAGCACAGCCTAAGGAATATGATCTGGCCGAACTTGTGAAGGGGATTACTCGTGAGAATTTGCATGACGAGGCCGATTTCGGCAGGCCTGTTGGCAAAGAGGCGCTGTAAATGGTCCGGTCCTATGTGCCCGACGCTGGAGACATAGTGTGGATCAGCTTCGATTCCCAGACCGAGCATGAACAGGCTGGGCACCGGCCCGCAGTTGTGCTGAGCCCCGCCGTCTATAACGCGAAGACGAGTCTGATGGTTTGCTGCCCGATGACGACGCAGATCAAGAATTATCCCTTCGAGGTGGTGATTGCTGGTGCGAGCCCAAGCGCGGTTCTGGCAGATCAGGTCAAGAGCCTCGATTGGCGGAAAAGGCGGGCCAAACGCAAAGGGATGATATCGGCGGCTGAATTGGCGGAAGTGCGCACCAAAATTCGGACGCTAATAGGTTAAAGCTCCTTACAAAAGCGCAGCCCCGTCGAGAACGGCCACGTGGCCATTCTGG
>QHXE01001088.1:1009-1474 GCA_003222835.1 Acidobacteriota bacterium
CCTTAGTCATGAAAATCACCGTACACCGCATTCCGATCACGAAGGCGCGTATCAACCTAGGTCAGTTGGTTCGCCGGGTGCATATGAACCGGGAGTATTTCATTTTGGAAAAGGATGGTATTCCCGTTGCGGGCGTCCTCAACGTGGATGACATGGAAGACTTTCTGGATCTGCAGGATCCTGGCCTGAAGGACCAGATCAACAAGAGCTATCAGGAGTATCGTCGGGGCAGAGCACGTAACGGCAGCAAGTTCTTGAGTGAATTGCGTCGTTCGGCCAAGAGGTCCAAGCGGTGAAAGACCGCGATGAGCAGCCCGTTTCGTGTCCTCACCACGCGGGCATTTGAAAGAGAGTTCCGAAAAAGTTCAAAAGGAAACCCAGAGCTCCTGACAGCACTAGAACAGTCGTTGACCATCCTTCAGGAAGACCCTCACAACCGGAGCGGACAGCACCAAATCAAGAAGC
>QHXE01000314.1:0-1890 GCA_003222835.1 Acidobacteriota bacterium
CCGGATAAGCTACAGACGGCACTGGCGATGTGTGACTCGCAGGTGTCAATCATTGACGAATTTCCGCCGCATGAATGGCACGGCCCAACCGCATGTGCGGATTGGTGGAAGGGCCTCCTAGCCTACAACGACAAGAGCGGGGTTACCGACGGTAACGCTACACTAGGGACGCCCCAGACCGTCGATGTGAATGAAGACCACGCGTACTATGTCGCACCGATGAAGTACACCTACAAGCAGCGTGGGAAATCGATTAAGGAGACGGCCTCCTTTGCCGTGGCGCTAAGGCGCACGCAAGCAGGGTGGCGCATTACCGGCTGGGCATACGCCAAGCAGACATTGGAATAGTCTCCGAGTGCGTGAGAGATTCCGCAAGCAACCCCCGGTGGCGAGCCATGCAAGAGGGCAATTAGGAGCTAACTGTTGAAAAATCCCCATTTCACTTATTGACTGGTAGTTGGTGAAATGTTCACGAAATCAGCCGCTCGGATCGCGGACCAAAATGCCTAACGGGACACAAGGTGCTCCCTCACTGCCTTTAAGCTCAGCCCATGATTCCAGCGGCCAGGAACAAGGCTGAATCCCGAATACGAGGCTTCGTCCTCGTAAAAGTCGAAACCGTCTTGCCGCTCATCTCACCTGCGTATGACGACAGCTCATCGGATGAGCAGTCAATCCGCAAACATTGGATTTCATATTTCGCAGCGTTAAATGAGCATTGACCTGCCGCCTCGGATTGTTGGCGCACCATCGCCATTTCACCAGCAGCCGCCGGACAGCGCATTTATGAGATAGCTTGGCTCTGTTGACATCCTAAGTTCCACTTCGCATCGATCGGAGCGAAACCGGGTTATGCTGCGATCAGCTCCGGCGAAACTCGCTACTAGCCACGGCCGAAGTGGGTTTGGTGCGCTTCGCTCAGGTGGCATTGGACGTAGCCGCCGCCACCGTACCACGCTATCGCGCAGCTGCTCGGGAAGCCGAAGTGCGCGTGGCCGAACATGCGGAACTGCGCCGCGCTCTCCGGCTTCGCTCCGTTCCTGACTACACCACCCTTTACCGCTTCCTGCGCCGACTGGACGAGGCCGCGATCGCTCGATTCTTGAACGAAGTGGTTCGGCGCATGAAGGTGCCCGGTCCACGAAGCCGTGCCGCGGTCGCCATCGATGCCACCGGGCTGACCGAAGGCGCGGTCAGCACCTTTTTCGTACGCCGCATGTATCACCACACCCAACAACCGCTGCCTTGGCGCCATTGGTTGAAATGGCTGGCCGTCGTCGACCTGAAGCGGTAACTCATCTTGGCGCAGTCGGCACGGCAGGCCCCGTGGAATGACTGTGCTCATCTCCCCGAACTCGTCTCTCAGGCCCATGCCCACACTCCGGTGGGCTGCGTGTTGGCCGACGCCGAGTTCGATTCCGAGCGCAATCACACCTTTGTCCGTCGGCAGCTTCATGCCTTGAGTGTCATCCCCGCCAAACGCGGGAAGAAGACCTGGTGCATTCACGGCGTCCGCGCCGAGATGCGAAACCATTTCCCTCGTCAGAAATACTCCCGTCGCGCCTTGATTGAAACCGTCTTCTCTGTGGCCAAACGTAAACTCTCTTGCCGAGCTCCCGGACGATGCTTGCTCACGCAACGTCGCCAAGCCTTGCTGCTCGGCCTCACGTACAATCTTTACCGTCTGTAGCACGTAACTCAGCACCGTGGGATGTCAACAGAGCCAGATAGCTTCTAGTCTCTGCTCGCTGTCCAGAACTCGGCATCTGGGAAGTCATCTCAGGAGTCTGCCCGCCGCCGACTGACCGACAGTCAGCACGATCGCCGCTACAGAAATTTCGCCGAGGAGAGGGTCAATACAAGATGGGCATTCGAAAACTGAACATGTGC
>QHXE01000314.1:1917-7422 GCA_003222835.1 Acidobacteriota bacterium
CGCTGATTCCGGAGCCATTGAGCACACTACTTGCGCAGATTGGAGCGTTCACAACCATCTACAGGGGGTTGAACGACTGATCGGCCGTTAGCCGGCCTGAAGGCGTTCTTGATTACAATCGCCACTACATCAATGACTTGCCGACTACCAGCCCGCACGGAAGTGACTCCAAAACCCTTCGAGAATTGTTAGCGTTGTATCGATTCGAACGGCGCGCGTGGCACAGCAGCGCCACACCCCGAGAGGACGTCAGTATCCTCGAAAGTTTCGTGCGTTCGTTTGCTGAATGGATAGGTCGACGCAACACCAAGCCTGAGTCTACTCGTAGGCGTTTCAAAGACTAAACGTGTTCTTTAGTCTTGTGTCGGCGTGCCGTTGTGCCTGTGCGTCATGCGCGCACAGTAGCGGCACCGGCTTTCTGGTTCATCAGATCGCTTTCCAGCTTCGCTCGAACGCCCCTGATATTGCATATGAATGCGAACAACGGTGGCCTCGGTCTCCGCCGGAATCTGGCGCGACCCCCGCATCTGGCGCAGCATCGGATCGCGCTTGACCGTGTCGGTCCTCACGGTTGCGCGCTCAACCGTAGGTGCAGCCGGCTTGAGGCGTGAAACTCCAACTGAGACTGCGGCCACGCCTAAGATTTCCGCCGCCAGGATAAACAGCTATTCCTGAGAGCGCCAAGCAAGGCAAATCCCTTTATTAGGGCGAATGACCGGAGTTGGCCTACCCGAACGCGACGATCGTGGCCGGCCGCTTTGAGGCGCTAGCAATTGCTTCCGACGGTAGTGCGTCGTTCCCATCACCGGGTGGTACCAGGAGTTTCTTGGAGAGCGACGGGAACATACAGTGCGCTCCGCCGCTTGGCATCGTGGAAGAGCGCAACCGTTACAGTGCGCGAATCCGCGATCGTCTCGTCCGCGATCACGCCTCCGGAATTAAAATTCTTTTGATTTTGAATTGAATTTGCCGCCGCCAAGATAAGTTCGAGACGGCTCCCTTTGCGGACCAGTCGCGACGCGAATGTAAAATGATTAAAGTCGTAACGAAGCGGCTCTTTTGTCGTCACGAGCTTTTGGGACCGTAGAGTTTCACGGTAGCGAGCGCGCATGATATCGGAACTCAATGGCGTCACCGTACCATTCGGTCCGACCTCGGCGACCGTTACGACAAAATCCGTGTCCGGCTGATCGATCGAAATCCAAGCTTCGAAGCGAAAAAAACCGCTCAGTTCTTGATCCTGCTCGAACGGCGCAGACACATAGATGAGCTCGGACTTATTGGGAAGAAAGACCGCCTGATAAAGCACGGAGTCATCGAGCGCGGGGCCGAGATCGCTTTCCGACTCGATCTTGGCGAGCGACAAATCCCGTGGGTCATAGCGATAGTGATCCGGCGCACCACGAGCGACACGATCTGGAGCCAGACTCCCAGCCGCGTACACTTCGCGGGCACTGTCACCGATTGAATCAAGGAAGACGGGTCGTGACTCTGCAGTAATCGCCTCGAGGGTATCAGCGTAGCGCCAGTGTTCGGCACCGCTCACGTAATAGGCTACTTGCTTCTGCAGGAACTCGGGCTTAGATCCTCCTTCCATCGTGAAGCGATACCAGTCGAGGTGCAGTTTCGGGAGATCGACCAGGCTCGCCGCTCCAAATTTCATGCCCATAAATTCCTGCTTGGGAGTTCGAGTGCCGGGGTGATCCCACGGGCCGATCACCAGGAAGTGCCGCGCGCGCGCTGCCGGTAAAGCCTGCGCCATGTGGCGGCTGTAATGGTCGAGCGCCCCAGGTTGAGCGTCATCGTACATCCCGGTGATCGTCAAGATCGGCAGGTCCAATTTGGCGTACTGCTGACTGGTTGGATTGTAGGCATCCCAATACGCGTCGAGGTCCGGGTGATTGACCCATTCCTGAAAAATGGGCGACGGGTTGCCGACGAAACTGTCGAGCTTGCGGTACGAAGTGCCGGACTCGATCCAGCGGCGGAACAGCCCAACCCAGAAGGGGTCATCACCAAAAATACTGGCCTGCTTGGTCCGGCCGCTCGTATAGCTTAACCACCGGATGTCGTAAGGCGGAAACGCGTTGTTGCGCACCGGGAAATCGACTCCGGGACCCACCGACGACACTGGCACGATGGTCGCCAGATGCGGTGGGAACTCCTGTGCCGTCGCCCATTGATCGTATCCCGCGTAAGAGCCGCCCGACATCGAGATCTTGCCATTGCAGTAGGGTTGTTTCGCGAGCCACTCAACGACGTCGTAACCGTCTTTCGCTTCCTGAATCAGCGGTCGGAAGGAGCCTTCCGAATTGCCACGGCCACGCACGTCGACTGTCAGAAACGGGTAACCGTGTGCGGCGAAATACATACCGCGATCGTGGTTGTTATCGCCGACATAGGGCGTTAGGGTAAAGAGACACGGCCGCGGTTCCTTCAACCCGGCGGGTTTGTAGAGGGTAGCGTTCAGGCGCACGCCGTCCCGAAGAGGAATTGTTACTCCCCACTGCCACTCAACTTTCGCAGTGTCCGCGAGTGCGGCGGCGGGGATTGCTTCCGCCGTGAATGGCACCAACAATAATAGCGCAGCGACAAAAGTTAACCATTTCGAGATCGCGAGTGACGTGACGCCAGCGATAACTGGAGGCGTGTTCAAGGAACTCATCGGAATTATCCCTCTATAATTGCCCTCTATAATTGAACGGAACACTGCAGCTTCGTACTGGTTCTCCTACCGGAACTAGCGACTGACTGCTTTGCTGAAGGCACTTCGCCCGCGACAAACTGATATTGATGGACCTGCTTACGGAGAGGGCGCGCTCCGCTTGTTTAGTTGCCGATCGAAGTACACATCCGCAGCATTGAACAACATCATCCACGATGAGTAGCGTGCCATGTCATGAATCTCGTTCGGAATCATGATTACGTCATGTTCGATGTTGTGCGACCTCAAGCCTTCGATGAGTTCGGCGGCCTGCTGGGATGGTACAACGCTGTCGTTGTCTGCCTGCACAAGCAGCACGGGTGAGTGCCACTGATCGATGGTCGCGATGGGGGAGGATTCCACCGCCTGGCGGTTCGCATCGCGTCCGTCGATTGGCTCGCCCACCGAGGACAGGAGCGTCGACCAGTTATGTATGCCCGCATAATCGACACCGGCCGCGAATGCATCTGAGGCGCGCGCGAGACCAAGGGCCGTCATGAGTCCCCCATAGCTTGGTCCCCAGATGCCTAATCTATGGGAGTCGACGTCCTGTCGGCCTCGCAGATAGGTGATGGCGCCGACCAGGTCATTGAGCTCGCTGCTGCCGCCGGGGCCGAGGTTGTCGGCCTCTCTGTAGTCAAGGCCATAGCCGGTACCGCCACGATAGTTGACTGACAGCACGATGTAGCCCTCGGCGACGAGGTACTGATTGAATGCGTATATCCGGCTATACGAACGGTGGGTATTGAACCCCAGAAACATCTGTCTTTGAGGGCCGCCGTGGAAGAACAGAATCGCCGCGTGCGGCTTGGAGGTGGTTTCGTGTGGTAGGAATAGTTGCGCGTGCGTTTCCTGGCCATCCTTCGCCGTAAAGGTCACGGCCTGGGGCATGACGAGCTTGGAACTCGGGAAGGAGGATGGGATGGCTTCCGGAGCGAGCCGCCGCCATTGCCCCGGTGCACTCAACGCGACCGGCTGCAGCGGTTGGTTGCCGTTGCTCTGCAATGCGAAAAGAGTGCCGTCGGCGCCGATCTGCGGATAGTCTTCGATGGCGTGACTCTGGGCGGTGCGCACCGCCGAACCGTGCTCGGCGTCGACCGTCCAGATATGCAACCTGTCGGTGTCATCCTGACTGGACGAATAGACCAGGCGCTTGCGGTCCTGGCTGAAGACGACGTGTGTGACCTCGAACTTTCCCACCGTGAGTGCGCGGGCCTCCCCGCCCCGCACGGGGACGGCATATAGATGCAGCCAGCCGCTTTTCTCCCAGGGAAACACGAGATCATCATGGTTGGTCCAGAACAGGTTCGTCGCCGAGGGAAGGTCGGGAACGTCGTTCGTCGTCGAGCGCAGCGGACGGAATACACTTCCTGGTCCCGCGTCGGCAATCCAGACACGTCGCCCCTGGCCGGTTTTCACTTCCGCCGTCCAGATTGACCACGGCCGTCCGCTGCGTTGAGAGAAGAATTCGGGGGGAGTTTTCTGGGCCGGCACATGAACGAAGGCGATGCGTGCGCCGTCCGGTGAGAACGCGGGCGAGCTGTCGTAGTCGAGACTCGGACTCAACCAGACGATGGTTTGGTCAACGAAATCGTAAACGCCGATCAGCGAATGGCCGCCTCGATGGCTCACGAACGCCAGTCGCTTGCCGTCCGGCGCCCAGGTCAGCGAGTCCACGGTTCCCTGATCGATGAGCAATGGCTGAGCGTCGCCATCGCCGCTCGCGGCCACGGTCAGAATTCTTTTCTTGTCGACAAACAGCAACCGGCTGCCATCGGGTGAGAAGGTAGGGGAGTCTCCCGCGCCGACCTTACGCGGCGCGCCGCCGGCCGTGGCAACCACCCATACTTCCCTGGGCATTGTGCCTTCCGGGGAGGTATTAACGTTGGCCGGAGTATCGTCCTCAAGACTCTGGCCCCGTGTGAAGGCGATCGACTTCGCATCTGGCGACCAGGCGAGTTCGCCGATATCGAAACCGTCATCCTCTGTGTACCGTGTGATCTGGCGCGCTTTCGCGCCATGGGATGGGTCTGCTACCCAGATGTTACTGCAGCCCTTCGCGTTGAATACCCACGCCACGGCTGCGCCTGTGGGCGCGGCCAGCATGTCCGACGCAAACGGCGCCTGCATCACATCGCTGAGTGTATAAGTCGCTGGATGGGTTTGTGCGCCGGCCAGCGTTGCGGTCATCCCGAGCACCGCCACGCCGGCGACGGCCACCATTACTCTACACGCTAATCTGTTCACGCTACCTCCACTGAGAACGCAGCAACACGGCATCCACGATGCTGAAAATGGTCGTGTTGGCTCCCACGCCCAGGGCCAGCGTCAGGACAGCCACGATCGCGAATGTGGGCTTCTTGGCCAGCATGCGGCAAACCATAGCGAACATCCTGAAGCAAAGTCCCCATGAAGACGCTCCTCTCGGTCAGTATCACGGAATCACAGAAAGGCGAATTTCCCCACTCGGGGCCCATCAGTTGGGGTCATTTCCGTCGGTCCCAGATTTCACTCCGATTTCACTTTCTTCAGAGGCCCGGCGCAATCACCAAGGCGGAAGTTCGCCTTGTTCTCTAGAGCGTGTTGGCTGTTAGCTGTGACTATCAATAGATCGTCCAGGCAACGGACAAGATCTTCCACTGCCCATCAATTTTGCACACCTGCCAGACCTCGAGGCCTGAATGGTGAACCTTGTCGTTGATGACAAAATCGTAATTAAATGTCACCAGCCCTAGAGGACCGTCTTGGCGAATCTCGATATTGCGAAATCTCTCTTCGAGTTTGTCCTTCGACGTGGCGAG
>QHXE01000315.1 GCA_003222835.1 Acidobacteriota bacterium
GTTAATAATCACGTACTTCATTCCCACTGAAAACACTTCTGGTTGTTCGTATGTCGCGCGATCGGAAACTGTCTTCTCATCAAAGACGATCACGTCCGCGAAGTAGCCTTCGCGAATCAAACCGCGCTCAGGAATGCGAAACCATTCTGCGGTCAAGGCGCTACTGTTGCGCACGGCAAACGGCAGCGAGATGAGCCGGCGATGGTAAACGTATTCGCGGAGCTTGCGCGTGAACGTGCCGTACTTCCGCGGATGTCCGGTCGAGCCATCCGAGCAGGTCATGACAAGTTTCTCTTTCATAAAGCGCTCGATGTCTTTCTCGCTCATGTTGAATGACGCGACCCCCGCGCCGCCCGTGGTCTTTATGATCTCAAGCGCGGCTTCTACCGGCGACTGCTTTCTTTCAGCGGCAATCACGCTCAGTCGCTTGCCGACCAATTGTCGATCGCGAGCGTCGGTGATGAGCAGCGAATCAGCGCCGCCGCGGCGTTTAAGATTGTCCTGCATCTCGGCGAGCAGACGTGGACGCACTTGGGGATCGTCAATGCGTTTGAGCAGCTCGCCGCGGCCGCCGACTTCGGCCCAGCGCGGAACCAGCGAAGCCTCCAGACTCGTGCCTGAAGCGTCGTACGGATATTGGCACGCAGCCACGTCCACACCTTGGGCGCGCGCTTTCTTCATCAATTCAATCGACTGTTTGCTTTGGCCCCAAACCTCCGGCCCGAGCGCTTTGATATGCGAGATGTGCACCGGAATTTTTGCTTCGCGGCCAATGCGAATCGTCTCTTTGATCGCGCCGAGCAGACCGATTGAATACGAATTCTCGTCGCGCATGTGCGTGTCATATATTCCGCCTTTGGCCGCCGCTATTTTCGAAAGCTCGATCACTTCTTCCGTCTTCGCGTAGCTTTGCGGGGCGTAGTAAAGTCCAGTAGAGATTCCGAAAGCGCCTTCATCCATGGCGCGCGCGACCAGGGCTTTCATCTCTTCGAGCTGCGCTGCGCTCGGCTGCGCATCGGTTGATCCGAGTACGCGGCTGCGAATTGTGCCGAAGCCGGCGAGCAGAATTGCATTTGTGCCGATGCTCTGCGCGTCCCACTTGCGCAAGGTCTCGCCGATATTCGCCGCACTGCTGCCATCGTTACCCGTGACAACGGTCGTCACGCCCTGCATCAAGTAGGCAAGATTGCTCTTGTGATTAGAATCTGAAAGATCCCCGAGCGTGTGCGTGTGCGGATCGATGAAACCGGGAGCGACAACTAAATCGGTCGCGTCAATAGTCCGCGCGGCATTCAGATGAGCTTTGCGCGCGTCGCCGACAAAGACGATGCGATCGCCGCGAATGCCCACATCCGCAGTTCGCGGTTTCTTGCCGGAACCATCGACGAGCTTGCCGTGGAGAATCAGTAGATCGAATTGCTGCTCACCGGGTGCGCGCGCGTCTCGTACGCTAACCGCAGGCGCCGTTTGCGATATCGATCCTCTCAGACCCATAAACGCCAGCAGCGCAACCGTAACAAACAGCGATATCCTGAGACGTAATACGAAACGCCGCTGAATTGAAGTCAACAATCGGATTTCACCAATCGACAATGTGCAGCGATTATAGATTCGGATATAGGAAACGTGCTACTTTTTCCGGCCACTCAGAAAAAGCGTTCTGCAATATGGGAAGCGTGAAAATGAAAACGTTGAGACCAGGCACAATTTCGCTGATGCTATCTATCATTCTCTGGGGTACGCTGCTGGGCGGTATTGCTTATTCACATCTGATCTATTTTCCGGTCTATCTCTCGGCGCTGCCCGATTCGGCGGTAGTCGTTAATGGACCTTACGGTCTCCACGAAGAAACATTCTGGCTGCTGATCCACCCTTTGCTCATTCTATCGCTCGTCGTCTCGCTCGCGCTGAATTGGAAGATGCGCACGCGGCGCAAGCTTATCGGAATAACTATTACTCTGTATGCGCTGGCGATTGTGGCGACTACTTTCTATTTCGTCCCCGAGTTGCGAGCGTTTAAGAACAGCCCGAATCTTGCCGTTTCGCCCGCGGAATGGTTTGCGCGCGGACAGCGTTGGCAGAAATTGAGTTGGCTGCGTGGAGCCGTAATGTATTTGGGTATGGTGCCGCTGTTGCTTGCGCTCGCCACTCCTCGTGAAGAACCGTATGGCCTAGAGCGCAATTCCGAACAATGACTACACCGCAGGCTACCGAATTCTTTCGGCCAGTTCAATCTCATTCACACCTGGCTTTAGCCAGGTGAACTGCGCCAAGCTAAGACTGGAAACCGTTTAAACGGTTTCCGATTCCCTCATTCCCGATCACCCGGCTGAAGCCGGGCGTGAATGAGAATAACCTTCCTTTTTGTGCAAAACTTCGTACGTTATAGTTCCGCTCACGACCCGAGCGGTTCGATTTGGACGGTTCCTCGCGAGATTATTCGTTTTGGCACGCTGCGCGTGGCATTCCCGAGATTCGTGTTTGATTGAAGATAGGGATCGATTGTTATTCGATCAGTTCTTTCAGCCGATCGAGCGCCTGGGCCCAGAAGGTTTTCATTTTGGCTGCGGTATTCGCATTCGACAACTTGCTGTGCTGCGCGACGACCTGACATTTACCCGAGCCCTTCGGTAAGAAGGCGACAGCCACACTCGTCTTTTCGTCTTCCCAGGTTATGCGAAGCGATTTGTTTGTCGTTGCTTTGCGAACCTTGAGATTTGAGGGTAGCCATTTCTTGCGGGCCTTCTCGTCGGTCCACGCTTTGAACGCTTTGCTTAACGGTGCTTCGATGGTGCGGCTCACACTGATCTCATAACCGCCCGGTTTCTCATGTTTCTCGCGTAGCCCGCGCGCCTGCTCGTAGGTGACCGCGATCATCTGCTGCCACCACGGGCCGATTCCGTGTTGGCGGCTCAGACGAGCGACAAGTTTCTGATGAGTCATCGTCTTTCCACCGGCGGCGTCGAGAATCTTGAACCATTCATTCCACGTTTGGCCGGTCTTTCCCTTGACTGCCTCATCGCCGATGCGCGGTGATTGTCTTTTTGTTTTTGCTGCGGGCATCTTTAATCTGCCTTCCTGAGTTTTTCTTTGCGCCTTACGTCTTTCTTTTCTTTGCGACTTCTTAGAATGAACTGAAAGGCCGCAGCAATAACTCACCTTTCGCATCAGAAAACTCGGCGCCATCATAAACGATCTGACCGCGAAGGAAAGTCTTTTCAACTACGCCGTGCAGGCGTAGCCCCGCGTAAGGCGTCAATTTGTGGCGGTGGTGAATCATTCCAGGCTCGACGCGAAATGCTTTCGTGGGATTCCAGATCACGATATCAGCATCGCGGCCAATGGCAATCGTACCTTTCCGTTCCTCCAAACTAACCAGGCGAGCCGGCGCGGCGCAGAGCCACTCGGCTAATTGATTAATCATAAACCCGCGTGCCATTGCTTCGGTCCAGATCAGCGCAAGGCGCAGTTGCAGAGAAGAAATCCCCCCCCAGGCTTTCATGAAATCGCCTTGCTCGGGTAATTTCATCTCGGGCGGACAGGGAGAATGATCGGAAACAACCATGTCGATGATTCCGCCCCGCAGTGCCTCCCAAAGTTGTTCGCGGTTTTCGCGTTCCCGAATCGGCGGGCAGCATTTGAATTCAGTGGCGCCGGCGGGAATATCTTCAGCAGCGAAGTGAAGATAATGCGGGCAGGTCTCAGCGGTGATTCGCGCGTCTGACATCTTGGCTTGACGCAGCATTACGAGCGCGTCCGCCGAAGAATGGTGCACGATATGAACGGTGCAACCTGTTTCGCGGCTCAGTCGAATCATCAACTCGACGGCTTCGTTTTCAGCTTCGCGGGGACGAGAGCGGAGAAAAGTTTCATAAGACCGCGAGCCGGCATTGTCAGTGGATGATGGACCGCAACCCGCCTCGATCGGTCCCGGCAATTCTGCGTGCACAATCAACGTCGCACCCAGCCGCGCGAGTTCCGGCATTGCCCCACGCAAATCGCATTCGCTTACGTTGGGAAATTCATCGACGCCGGAGTGAACGAGAAAGCATTTGAACCCCACAACCCCTGCGTTCCAAAGGTTAGCAAGTTCGCTCGTATTGCCTGGCACCACGCCACCCCAGAAACCAACATCGACATGAAGTTGGCCGCGCGTCGATTCCAATTTTGACTTCAGAGCATCAAAAGTCGTCGTGGACGGAATCGAGTTCAAAGGCATGTCCACGATTGTCGTCACGCCGCCCGCTGCCGCCGCCCTCGTCGCAGTTTCAAAACCTTCCCAATCGGTTCGGCCAGGTTCGTTAACATGAACGTGAGTATCCACCAGTCCCGGCATCACGATCGAGTCTTCATCGGCTTCGACGATTTCACTATCTGACGGGACTTCGTCGAAACCGGCAATCGCGATAATTCGGCCCAGGCTTATGTGCACGGACGCCGGGCCTACTGCATTTTCAGTAATCACCCGGCGCCCACGTATTACGAGGTCAGTTTGATTCATCTCTCAAGCCGCCCAGCTCGCGGGCGGTGGCGGCGGCGAAGGTGGGAAGTTCATCGAAGTTTCCGGAAACACCTGTCGGTAGGCCGCGGCGTAGGCCGCATAGGTCACGGGCAGCACGAAGTACACACCCACAAAGCAACATAGGAAGCCCACAATCCCAAGTCCGACATTGAGAAAAATCAATCCCACAATGCCGCCGAGATTTTTCAGCACCGCGCGGTAACTGGTCTTAATCGCCTCCCAGCCGGAAAGCTGTCGATCGACAATCAATGGATAGGCAAAGAGGAAGACCGCATGAACTACCAGGCTGACGATCATCGCGAAGATCACAAAGACGGTCAGCCCAAACCAAAATATCAGAGGTAGAGATTCGCCTCGATCATGTGGCATCACGGCAAAAGTGAACGCGAAAAAAATCAAGTCACCTAAAATCACAAGCACCAGGACAGGCACTATTTGAATCGCAGCCGCCACCAGGGCGGGAACGAAATAGTCAAAGCCCTTGAACAAGAGTCCGAACTCAATGGGTTCGCGGCGCATCTTCGCCAG
>QHXE01000316.1 GCA_003222835.1 Acidobacteriota bacterium
CGCGCTTGGTATGTGATGCAGCAGGATTGATCGTGGTCGCGCATTACGAGGATGGAATCTACGAAGCTAGTGCGCGAAGGCTTTTGGAAATCGTTTCCCAGATTAAAGACGCGGTGAGCACTGCGATGCTGGTTGGTCATAATCCAGGCTTGGAAGAGTTGTTGACGATCCTGACTGGTGAACCGCATCCTATGACAACGGCCTCGTTGGCATGCATCGAACTTGGTATTGAGGGATGGAGAGAGGTGACCTCCGGAGCCGGAACTCTCCAGTGGCTAGTGAAACCGAAAGAAATTGGAGTGATGAATGTCCGATAAGGATCAGCTCGTTGCCGCTAGCGTTAAGGTCTCTTTGCTTGAAGCCACTCGTCAGAAATTCGATACCCCTGAGCCTCCGACAAGAATTAACGCAGACTTAATTTCTTCGTAACTGCGATTTAGCATCTGCCGAATATTATCGCTGCCCCGAGCAAGGGAAGGGGCGGCGGAAGTTGCCATCAATCTCCGCCGTCCCTATTTTTGCGTCTCGAACTCATCCCACAGCCATAAAGTTAACTTCGATTTAACTTCAAGTTCACGCTAACGTAACGGTGCTCAGGTAGCCTTTCACCTTACACACGTAATCTGAAATTCTTGAAACGCTCGGGTGTTCTCAACTACCAGTCTATTCCGGCGCTTCGTGTATCTAAGAGAGTTTGCTTGTTTGCCAGATCGACCTGGATTTCCTAGGTCGATAATCCGAGCCAACCGTCAAACATAGACGCAGAAACGAAGGAGATTTGTATGTTACTCAAAAAATCGCTGACTAAATTTCTAATCACCTCCGTGGCTATTATTGCTTTGCTGATTTTGTCAGGAGTAGCGTTCGCTCAAACAGATACCGGAAAGATTTCCGGCTTCGTAAAGGATCAGAACGGCGCCATTGTCCCCGGCGCCAATATCACTGTAACCAACCAACGGAACGGCGATGAGCGCAGTGCTAAGGCTAATGACGACGGGTTTTATTCAGTTCCCGCGCTGAAGGCGTCCAGCTATCGGATAATCGCCGAGACGACTGGATTGTCGGCGAAGATTGAGAATGTCAATCTGAATGTCGGCCAGGAGCTGAGCGTAAATCTGGCCGTGGCCGTGACGGGCGTAGCCGCCACGGTGAACGTCGTCAGCGGCGAAGAGACGCTCACTAACACCGGATCTGCTGCTATGGGCGCTAACGTAAATCCGCGAGAAGTTGAAGGACTGCCGCTTAACGGACGCCAGCTTTCGCAGCTTTACCTGCAAGCACCGGGCTCAGTCAACAGTGGTTCGGGTACGTATGGTGATATTCGCTTCTCAGGCCGCGCGGTCGAACAGAACGAAATTCGCTATGACGGCATCGAAGGGACCGCGATCATCGACACCTCGCCGGGCAATTTGAATGGTGAGATTCCGACGCCGTTCAGACTTCAATCTTCGCTTGAGAACGTTCAGGAGTTCCGCGTGGATTCGAATAACTATCCGGCCGAGTACGGCACCGGCACCGGCGGCCAGATCAGCGTGGTGACAAAGTCCGGCGGCAACAAGTTTCACGGTTCTGGGTTTGAATATTTCCGGAACGATGCACTTGACGCCGCCAACTTTTTCGACAACATTATCGGCCAAAAGAGCAAGCTGCGATTGAATCAATTCGGAGGCTCGATCGGCGGCCCGCTCAAGCAGAATAAAGCGTTCTTCTTCTTCTCTTATGAAGGCTACCGTCTGCGCAGTGGAATAAATGCGATCGAAGCCGTTCCCGGCCAAGCATCGCGCATCTGCGCGCCGCCGCTGGGTACCGGCGCTATCGCCTGCAATGCGGCGATGGCTGCACTGATTCCGGCATTCCGCGCTCCGGCCGCCGTGACCCTGCGCACGGGTCCGGATCTCTTCGACACGGTTCAGCTTCAGGCCAATAATATAGTCAACGAGAGTTCCGTGGCTCTACGAGTCGACTACAAACTTAACCAGAAGCACTCGACCTTTTTCAGGTTCTTCCGCGATCAGGCATTCAACAGTCAGCCCGACGGCGTGACGGGCCGGCGGATCGTCATCAAGCAGATTCCGCAGAACGGAGTCGTCGCGCTCCAATCAGTGCTGCGTCCAAGTCTTCTTAACGAATTCAAATTCGGCTACAACGGCGCGTACTCGCGCATCATTGGACAAGCCCCGACTGTAAACGGTATCGACTTGTCGAACCTGTCTTTCAACATCTCCGGTAGCGTCGCCGGCTTTTCTTTGCCTGGTCAGGGAGCAAACGCCGGAGTCGCAGTACCCGGCGGTTTAATTCGAGCTAATAGTGCGCAGAATGGACGCGGCCAACCCTATACGCCTTACTCGCTCTCGTTCATCGATAATCTCAATTGGACGCGCGGCAATCACACTGTAAAATTCGGCGGCGAGATCCGCGAGGTGCGCCTCTACACGGACAGGCAGGGCGGCATCACCTACACCTTCTCCAGCATTAACAACTTCCTGGCGAATACGCTTCAAAGTACGCAGTTCCTCGGCGATCTCTCTGCTCCTTCGCCGTTCTTCAACAATTCGACCGGTCCGGCGCTGGCCAGGCAGACATATTACATAGGTTATGCGCAGGATGAATGGAAGATCAGGCCGGGCCTGACCTTGAACTACGGTCTGCGTTACGAGTTCTATACGCCTTTAAAAGAGGCGAATAATCGGCAAATATACTTCGACATCATCACCGGTGTGCTGCGCGATCCAACCGGAGACCCGTTCCATTCGTCGAAAACTAATTTCGGACCACGCGTCGCTCTAACCTGGTCGCCCAATCCCGCCGGCAACGGATTTTTCAGTGGCGGCCATACTGTTTTGCGCGGCGGCTTTGGCATTTACTACGGGCCGGGACAGACCGAAGATCAGATCCAGCCAATCGAGTCTAACCGCATCTCGTCAACCCTGAGCGGTGGCACCTATCCGCAGGATCCGGTTGCGATCGCGGCTCTCTTCACCAGCGCTCCAAACAACAGGCAGTATCAACCGCGCGCTTATGCGCCCGAATACACAATCCCGGAGAAGATTTACCAGTACGGTTTTTCGCTGCAGCAGGAGTTGCCGTACAAGCTGGTACTCACGGCGGGCCTCGTCGGTTCGCAGGGACGCAATCTGTTCTTGAGGAGTATCGCCAATCGCATTTTGCCCGGCCAGACGACAATTCTTGACGGGACTACATTGCCGACCAGCTTTGGTGTAGTCAATCGGACTAACGCAGGCGGCCAGGTAATCGCGGTCAATACGATCCGAGAATTCTCAATCGTGTCTGGTAGCTCTTCTGTGCTCAATCCGTACGCCGAGATTGACGATAAGACCAGCGGCGGCCATGACAGTTACAAAGCGCTGCAACTATCTCTGGGGCGTCGCTTCTCTTCCGGCGTGACACTCAACTCGCAGTACAGCTTCTCGCGTTCATTCGGCAACACGTCAGGTTCGAACGAAGCGCGCACGGCCGCCAATAATGCGCGCGCACAAAGTGAGTTTGATTATGACAATGGCTACAACAACTTTGACGTGCGCCACACTTTCAACTTGAGCGCGCTTTACGATCTGCCATTTGGTAAACGCAAGAAATACGAATTCGGAGCAGTTGGCAACACTATTCTCGGCAATTGGGAGATTGGGACGATTGTTAACGCCCGTTCGGGTCTGCCGCTGGAGATTGGCATCGTCCGACCCGACGTCGTGATTCAATGCCGTAGCGCAGCCGGCTGTGTCGTGCCGACCGGCACTGGCGGAGTTACCACAACTTTCGCGAATGGCTTCGTCGCACAATTGCCCGGCACGATCAACGCCGCGAATCCGCTGCCGTCTGGTTTCATTGCCGTAGTGAATACGCCCAGCGGCGGCGCATCACGCAACGTGCGGCGACCCGATCTGATCAGCGGCGTCAGCCCGTATTTGACGAACGATCGACTGATTCTGAATCCAGCGGCGTTCACCACGCCGGCGCCAGGCACTTTTGGCAATGTGCCCAGGAACTTTTTGCGCGGGCCTAACTTCCAGCAGTTCGATCTTGTTTTCATCAAACGCATCAAGTTTTCTGAAAGTACAAACCTGGAGTTCAGGACTGAGGTCTTCAATGTCTTTAATCGGGCAAATTTCGACGTCCCAGGTTCGCGCCTTAATCTGGCGCTGCCCGGCATAAGTCAAACCGGCGGCCTATTTAGCTTTACCTCGGGAGCTAACGTGGTTCAGCCAGGACAGGCTTACACGCAGGGAGCCGCCGGTGGAACGTTTGGCTTACTGCGCCAGACCGTCGTCCGCGATGTCGGTTTGGGCACCAGTCGTCAGATTCAGTTCGCGCTGAGACTGAACTTCTAACGAATGTGGCTGACAACGCCATGGCCGCGACTTTGAAATCAGGCCGATTTGCTGCTTTCACAGTCGCGGCTTATTCTCTCCGACAGTTGATCGCTCTTCGGTGCGCATGAATTAGTTACGGTCCCTCGGCTCGCCGTTCATCTAGAAGGAGAAGTGCATGCCCCTCTTTCGCTTTCGCGTAATGCCTGTCGAAGAAGATTATCTTTCTTCGCTGGGAGAGATGACTACGCTGGCTGCTGAAGCAGCCGTTGCACTCGTAGAAATGTTCGGTGACGAAATCGGTGAAGGGGAGCGCTACGCTGCGCACATCAAAACGATCGAACATGCTTGCGATGAAATCACGCACACCATATCGACCAGGCTTAGCCGTTCCTTCATCACTGCCATTGATCGCGAAGACATTCACGCGCTCTCAACCACGCTGGACGATGTCGTGGATCTCATTGAAGCTCTCGCTAACGCCGTGGTAAGGTACGGCGTTCAAGAATACACGTCCTACATGCGGTCGTTCGCTGGTGTGATTCAGCAGATGACGGAGGAACTTAATCTACTGGTGCCGACCATCGATCGTCCCAGGGACATTAACCACCATTTACAAAAACTACGTCAGCTGGAACGCGATGGTGACGAAATTTATCGTGCGGCGACCGTCGATCTCTTTCGCGGCGCCTTCGAAGTGCGGACCGTCATCATCTTGAAAGATCTTTACGAGGATCTCGAAAATACGATCGATCGTTGCCAACACGTCGGCGATTCGGTTGAACGTATCATGATTAAGAATATGTGACGTGCGCAACATCAACTTATGCCTGCTTCAATTAATGCCACTGTGATCATAGCCGGTGCTATCGTCCTGGTTGCGCTAATATTCGATTTCACTAACGGCTTTCACGACGCGGCGAATTCGATCGCTACCGTAGTTTCAACTCGAGTCCTGTCACCGCGGTATGCCGTAATTTGGGCCGCAACTTTCAATTTCATCGCCTTCGCTCTCTTTGGCACGCGAGTGGCGAAACCCATCGGCGGCGATTTGGTGCGCATCGACCTAATTCGTCAGGACATGCGTCTCTACGTGTTATGTGCGGGACTCATGGGAGCAATTATCTGGAACTTGATCACCTGGTACCTGGGACTGCCGACCTCGAGTTCTCACGCCTTGATTGGAGGCTATGGTGGCGCGGCAATCGCCGCTTATCGGGGCTTTAGTGGCCTGCTTAAACCGGAGGGATGGATCAAGACGCTGACATTTATTGTGGCTTCGCCGGTAATTGGATTCGTGCTCGGTTTTGCGTTGATGGTTGCGGTTTATTGGATCTTCCATCGCTGGACTCCGTCACAGGTGGATAAGACGTTTCGGCGCGGCCAATTGTTCTCTGCGGCCATGTATTCATTGGGCCATGGAGGTAACGATGCCCAAAAGACCATGGGCATCATCACCGTTGTGCTCGCCACCGCTGGAATGTTCAATTTACAACTGGGGGAGAAGGGGTCCCTGCCGTCAATCCCGC
>QHXE01001089.1 GCA_003222835.1 Acidobacteriota bacterium
AATCCCACCCTCTCCGCCATAATCTCAATTACCTTTAAAAACTAGGATTCCTGACAAGCTGCTAAGCATCTGCTACTGTTTATCCAGCATTTCCGGGGTCTCCATGAACGCGATTTATACCCGGCCGGTGGCCATTAGCAGCACAGGGAAGACCTACAACCGCTACCAGCGCATCCGGGGGAGGGCCGTGGCTTCCGCACAGGAGACCTGCAGGGTCCTTTCTGCATCCACGTCACTTACGACGGCAAACAGAAATGGCACAAGCTGCAAGCCGAGACCTTCGAAGCCGCAAAGGTCGAAGCTGGCTTGGGCGCTAAGGCTGTCGAGGCGCAGCGCCTCGGTCTGACCGTCAGAGAAGCGCAGAACCTGACGGACTCGAACCGCACCTTAATTACTGCCGCTGTGGAAAGATTCCTCGACCAGAAACGCCGCAAGAAGTCCGACGCCACGTACAAAAACTACAAGCACATTCTCGGCGAGTTCGTGGATCAACTCCCTGCCTCCGTTCGCTTCATCGATCAGGTCAACGCCGATGTGCTCGACTCCCACATGCGGTACCTCGAAAGCGAGAAAGCCGCGCCGAAAACGATCAGCAACAAAATGATGGTCGTAAGTTTCATGCTGAAGGCCGCGGGCGTTGCTACACCGTCGAAAATGATGGAACTGCCCACGGTCGAAGAGGAAATTCCCGAACCGTACACTCGCGAAGACCTCAAGGCATTGTTTAAGGCGATGACACCCGAGGAGCGGGTCCGTTACACATTCTTCCTCGACACGGCTTGCCGCGAAAAGGAGGTAGCACACGCGCAGTGGGCCGACCTCATCGACGGGAAATATTGGGTCCGCAAAAAGACGTTTAAGGCTCGCGGCGGCAAAGAAAGGCAGTTCTCGCCAAAGTCCCACGAGACGCGGCTGATTCCGCTGACCCGCGAGCTTATGGACATGCTCAACACCCGGAGGAAGAGTTCGAAGAGCCACTGGATTTTTCCGAATGAGTGGGGCGATCCTGAAGGGCACTTCCTGCGGAAGTTCAAAGCAGTCGCAAAGGAAGCGGCCTAAACTGCGGAGAATGCGAAACAACCATTTCGGAGGGACGCTTCACCAAGCATCCAGCCGAGGTGTCGTGCCTGACGCGCCCTGTTTGCGAGAAGCATTACCTTCACCGACTGCGGAAGACCTGCGCCACGTTCTGGCACGAGAGGCACATTCCGATCCGCACCATCCAATACTGGCTCGGCCACAAAAGCCTGGAAACTACTCAGAAATATCTTGGGATCAAGGACAGCGCGGAACTACAGGAACAGATCAACGCGCCAAAATACTAAGCGCCGCCGTAGCCGATCTTTTCCGAGAGGGCGGGAGTCATCCCGCCTTTTTCTTTGAAGCGTTGCGCAAGCCGATCCATGATCTTTTGCTGCTCTTTGGTGTCACCTGTAGGCAAAAAGCGGTACCAGCGAGCTAGCTGCTCTACGTCGGCGTTCTCCACCTCGGCCATTGTCGGGAAGTCGGGTCGATCACCCATTCCGTCCTCCTCCCCTCATCTCGTGAGTATACAGTTGATTCACTCGCCTAGCCAGCCTAGCCGTCTGCCCATGCCGGGAGATGCTCAGAACTCCACGTCAAAAACCACATCCGTGCGCGATCTTCATTGCCCTGCGCCATTGTAATCGGTGGCGTTGTTACAATGTGGGGTATGCGTTTGTTTGGGGAACTTAAGAAGCAGCAGATTGTGACCAGTAGCACTTAACCGCAGCGAGAGTGATTGAAGAAATGCCGCTCGAATACAAGAAAACGTTCAATCCCGGCGAGCATCTGTGGCCAGTGGCTGTGAAGCTAAGCCAGAGCGATGTGGCCCAACGACCAAATACGGAAATCGTTTCGTGTAAGGAATGTGGCGAACAATTTGGTATCCAAAACGCTATCGCTGCGATAAGACCCACAGAGATTGCTGGTTTGGAAAGAGCAACTGCTGCCGCAGCATCCCATGGCCGATGCGGTGAACTACACCTTGA
>QHXE01000317.1 GCA_003222835.1 Acidobacteriota bacterium
AGAGCCACGAAAGCAAGGCCAGTCAGAGCAAGGCCACGCCCGCGAGACTCAGCCAGTGTCGTGTCAACAGGACCCGCCCCGGCCTTCCATTCATGGCATTCATTCGAATCGGCACAGCGGATAAATCCGCATCTGGGTGACGAAGAAGGTAGGGCAGGTGTTCGAAGCCGATATCCGCAGCTATTTCACCCGCATTAATCGTCAGTGGTACCCAAGATGATAGCCCATCGCATTGCAGATCCGGTGATCCCGGGCCTGATCGGAAAATGGCTGAATGCTGGAGCGATGCAAGATGGTGTTGTCGTCTACGCAGAGGAGGGGACTCCGCAGGGCAGTCCGATCACGCCCCTTACACAAAAGGTAATTTTGACTGTCCGGCGACTCCCATCCCCCGTTTTTCGGCGCACCTGAAGGAATCGGAATGCTGTGACGAATGGTAATCGTATCTTCCCCAACCAGAATATCTTTAATCAGGAGTCGCACGATTTTCTGGCGTTCGATGACACTGAGGGTTTGCGCTGCGCTGCGCAAGCGAGTGAGGAATACTGTGAGCGTTTCCGCCAAGCGCAAAAATGCGGCGCGATCATTGGTCTGGTCAGCGATCGCCTGCAGCTCAGCACGGAGTCTCTGTTCGCGCTGACGCAACATAGGCATGCGTTCACGCAGCTGCTCAATGGACAAAAGTCCTTCCTGATAGGCGTTAAGAAGTCGTTCGATACCTTTGCCAACATGAGTCAACTCCCGCTGCAAACTCTGCTCACGTTTTCTGGTTGGGTCAGACGCACGCGCTGCTACCAGCCGACGATCAAGTTCCTGCTGGATCAGAGCGGGCTCTTGCAGCAGGCGAATCACCTCGGCCCAAACGATCTGATCGAGAAGTTCTTGTCGGATGAACTGGCCGTTATCGCAAACCGGGCCGCCGAGTTTCCGCCAGCTATCGGAGCCAATGCACTTGTAGTAGTGAATCTTCCGTGCGCTCGTTTGTGTCGATGTTCTGGACAAGGCGTAGCCACATTTCGCACAGCTGACCAGCCCCTGCACGACACTTGGCGCGATGGTACGCCGGCGCGATCGTATCTTGTTCTGGTAGAGCAGCTCTTGGGCACGGGCAAAGCTTTCTTCCGTCACCAAGGCGGGCACGGGGATCTCGATCCACTCTTCGCGGGGACGTTGGTGGCCTGCTGTGGTGCTGGGTGTAGTTGTACCTCGTCGACGCTGTGGGCGCATAACGCGTGTGCGCGCAGAGATGCGGGTCTTACCGAAGCAGGCGATGCCGCGATAGGCAGGGTTACGCAGGACGCCCCACGCGATCTCAGCGATGCTGAATCCTTCGACTGTGTACATCTCATAGACGCGCCGCACGACGCGGGCCTCGGCTTCATCCACCAGGAACGCGGCGGGGGTTTCATCGGTCTTGCGGACGTAATGGTATCCATAGGGAGCGTTGCTCAGCACGCTCACCTCGCCCGATTGCGCTCGATGTCGTTTACCACGGCGCGAGCGCTCCAGGATCTGCGCTCGTTCATATTCCGCGATCATGCCTTGGAACTGTACCAGGAGCTGATCTTCCGCACTGTCACCTTGTGGCGACTTCACGAACAGTGTCTCGACTCCATGGCGAGCAAATTCCTCGATCAGCAGAATTTGATATGCATACTTGCGGCTCAAACGGTCCGGAGAATACGCGAGCACAACCTGGATCTGTCCTTCCGCGGTGAGATCCCGCACGTGCTCCAGGCCTGGACGCTCGAGCGTGGCTCCGCTATAGCCTTCATCTTCGAACACCCACTCTTTGGGCACTTCCAAGTCGTGACTCTGGGCAAACTCGATCAGCGACGCGGTCTGGCTCGCAATCGTGTTCTCCTGGCGTTGCTGCTCGGACGAAACTCTGGCGTAGATTGCTGCCATCCTCATTGTCGAACTCCTTCACGCGCACGCCGACGGGACGCTCGCGACATGGGACCAAAATGTCGTAAGCCTGCGCGAGTTTCAGCTCGAGCAAGCGATCAAACGAATAGGAAACCTGGATTTGAAATGAGCCGCTTTTTCGAGGCGGCTCAGCCATGTCTTTTCAGAGTACGCAGGAAAGTATTCAAAGCCGCGGTTACAATCGCTCCGATGGTCAGCCCGCTGCTTCTCGCGTACTTTCGGAGCGATTCCACCGTCCCCGGTGGCAGTTTCAAGGTGACCGGTACTGTAGCCTGGGGAATCTCGACTGCCTGCTCGAGCTGGGAGGCCTCTTCCAGATAACGATATGCTTGACGCTCCGATAGATCGAACTCGCGTGACAACCGCCGCACTGCCTCGGAACGTGCAACTTGGCGTTGAAGCAGACCCCGAGCGGCGTTCAACTGCTGAGCTTTTGCCGCTTTGGTGGAACGCGTCATCAGCCATAAATGTATCATCTGACATAAATGTATTACCTCTTAAGACGCAAATCAACCAAAGGGTACCTGGTTCGCCATCCCGTGACTATTCGTTCAAACTGGAAATTACCTTTTGTGTAAGGGGCGTGAGCTCGCCAGCGCTTTCGAATTGCGCGGTGGATGGACTGGAGCGGCTCTTGAAGGAAAAGTTCCCGACAAGAAGGCCTCGCTCCTCCCTTGGAGGTAAATTTCCCTGTGTCAATCTCATCCGTTATGCGGATGACTTCATCATCACCGGTAGAAGCAAAGAACTACTGGAAGGAGAAATCAAGCCCCTCGTCGAGCAATTCCTGCAAAAACGAGGTCTGGAACTTTCTCCCGCGAAGACGGTCATCACACATGTGGGGAAAGGTTTTGATTTCCTCGGACAAAACGTGCGCAAGTACCCTAACGGGAAACTGCTCATCAAGCCTTCCAAGAAGAATGTTAAAACCTTCCTGGGCGGCATCCGGAAGATAATCAAAGCCGCGCTGGGCATGTCGGCTGCCGATCTGATCGGTTGGCTCAACCCCAAAATACGGGGTTGGGTCAATTATCACCGGCACGTGGTGAGTAAACGCGCCTTTTACCGCGTTGATCACGCTATCTTCACTAGTCTGTGGCAGTGGGCCCGGCGAAGGCACCAGAAGAAATCTCCAGGCTGGCTCAAACAGAAATATTTTGAACGGCAGGGAGGAAACAACTGGATATTCTTCGGGGAGTCGTGCGACAACGAGGGCATACCGCACAAAGTGCGATTACTACTCGCCAGTAGCACTCCCATTCAACGACACGTTAAGGTCAAAGGCGAAGCCAACCCGTACGATCCTGCCTGTGAATCCTACTTCGAGAAACGCGAAGGAGATCATATGTCGGCAACGTTTCGGGGTACTCGTACGCTTCGCTTTCTCTGGAATGTACAAGCTGGCCTCTGCGCCGTATGCAAGGAGCGCATCACCCGCATCACGGGTTGGCGTCTTCATTATTGCGTCCCCCGCGTGCTGGGCGGCTCGCGCAGCGTTGAGAACCGTGCTTTACTTCATCCAGAGTGCCACGACAGGGTTCATCGCCAGCATCTTTCCGTCTCGAAACCGCGTCTCCCTGAAAGAGGCGTTCGAAGGGCCTGAGCCGTATGACGGGAAACTGTCACGTCCGGTTCTGAGAGGGCTGGCCCCCAGCAATGGGGGCTGGCTACTCGGTGACGCCTGTTTACGCCAACCATGCTGGGAGTATCGGGATAGAATGTCTGCGGACGCCCGCGTTTCTAAAACGAGCGCGCTGGGCGGCGCTTGCAGCGTTGAGAACCGTGCTTTACTTCATCCAGAGTGCCACGACAGGGTTCATCGCCAGCATCTTTCCGTCTCGAAACCGCGTCTCCCTGAAAGAGGCGTTCGAAGGGCCTGAGCCGTATGACGGGAAACTGTCACGTCCGGTTCTGAGAGGGCTGGCCCCCAGCAATGGGGGCTGGCTACTCGGTGACGCCTGTTTACGCCAACCATGCTGGGAGTATCGGGATAGAATGTCTGCGGACGCCCGCGTTTCTAAAACGAGCGCGCTGGGCGGCGCTTGCGGCCTGGAGGGAAGCATGATTCGAGAACGTGCGCTCAAGGTTCTGTTGGTTATAGTGGGATTGTTCTTTACGGCTGGGATTTATCCCGTGAGCATGGATTTATGGCATCGGGCTGCGTCGGATCCTGGCGATACGATGATGATTAGTCTTTATATAACGCTTGGCATATTTCTGCTGATGGCCGTGCGTAATCCGTCAGCGCATCGCAGCCTGATCGCGTTTGCTGCGTGGTCGAGTTTCGCTCATTCAGTGGTCATGTCAGTGCTTGCCTTCGGGCCTAAATATGTGAACGACCGTGCAGGATTCTGGGGCGGCTCCGCTGTGCTCGTGGCCATTGGGGTGGCCTTGCTCGCGCTGTCGCCGGCAAAGGCGTCACGCGAATCGGTCGCCGCTACGGCTGCATAGGGCACAGAGCCACGCGCCTCACTCGCCCTGATCCATTGCAGTTCGCAGTAAGACCCCCATTCGCGGTGGTTGTTGATAAATCTTAGTACGCTCACGACCGGGGTCCTGAGCGTAATTGATTTCGGCAATTTGAGATTTTTGAAGCTGGTGTAAATTCAGGCCTTTTCAGTGGGACACGCCGTTACCCAATTTCGGAGATAATCCTGAAATGGCGGATCGACATAATCGGACACGGAGGAACTATTGGCAAAAGTAATCGTCGGGATGACCATCTCGCTTGACGGGTTTGTAGCCGACCAAAACGGCAACGCAGGTCGCCTCTATCCCGACTTGGCGGCGCTCAGACACACCGCTTACATGAAGGACGCTATCGAGCAGACTGGTGCAGTCCTCATGGGGAGAAGGACGTTCGAGATGGGGGACCCCGACTCGTACGTCGGCAACTACGAATTCCAAGTGCCGATTTTCGTACTGACCCATCACCCGCCGAGCGTTTCACCGAAACAAGACGAGCACCTGACCTTCACGTTCGTAACCGACGGTTTGGAATCAGCAATCGCCCAAGCAAAAGCTGCCGCCCGCGATAAGGCAGTTCAGGTGGTCGGCGGCGTCAGCATAGCCCAACAGCTCTTGGATGCGGGACTCGTCGACGAGCTTCATGTTGATATCATGCCGGTATTTTTAGGCATCGGTCTCCGGTCGTTTGAAAGCTCCAGCCTTGAGCGCGTCCGGCTCGAGAAAATCAACGTGCAGGAAGTCGGCGCGAGAACAAGCCTCAGATTCCGCATGCAGCAGTAGTCGACCTTCTGGGCTGACTTCAAGGAATGCAAGCGCTCGGTTTATCGAACAAGATCGCCACTCAACGGGAGTCAATAAACTCCTCGTGCTCACTTGTGTAAGTGAGGCCTGACAACAGTTGCCCCAAACGGGACGGGTAGCAGCATAATGTCGCGGAGCAGCTGCCGCAGCTTATGAACTTCGACTTGGAAGAACCGATCATTTGGTCATTACCTAGCCATGTCGCGTCGGGTTTAGTTTTAGTGTTGAATTCTCCCGCGAAGCAGAGGCGGCGGGCGACACCGGCTGCTAACCCGCATCAACTGTGGAGAGCGTAGTACGCGGGCATCTTGAAAACAAAGGAACGAGCCTACAGCGGCTCTAGGCCGGGGAGCATAGCGGAGTCACTGTTCACGACTCTGCTCCTCAACCAATTTGTATCGGTTACGCTGGCCTTCTTCTCTGGCCGCTTGTTCGCGAAGCTTAGCGAGCCGCTTCAGCAACTCCGGAATCTCCTCATTCTTGCCCACTTTACGCAGCGCCTGAATCAAGTGGTACATCGCCGCTTGGTTTTTTGGGTCATCGGTCAAAGCCTTCCTGCACTGTTCGATTGCATCGTTATACTGACCCAATTGCAGGTCCAGTTTGGCCAGCACACCTCGCGCCTCCGCGAGTTTTGGGTTCAAAGCCACAGCTCTCTTGGCTGACCGCATGGCCAGTTGGAATTCCGGCGAACCTGGACGTGCTCCTTTCTGCAGGAGAAGGTCGGCCTGCAAGTAAAGCAGCAGAGGATCAGCGGACTTGCGCTTCAACTTGGATTGAACCCTGGTCAGGGCACGATCGAAATCACTCTCCTGCGCGGCCGCTACGGCCAAGGCTGCTGAACTGAGAGACTGGCGCGGATCCAGCTCGTAGGCCTTGTCGAAGTCGGCTTCGGCTTTGTCGTATTGGCCCAACTGAACGTACAAGACACCGCGTGCCAGATATAAAGGCGCAGCATTCGGCTGCAGATCGATGCCGTCGCTGACAGCGTTTACACCCACCTGGAATGAATTGTGCGCGTAACAAAGGTGTGCAAAATCCAGATAGAGATTCACGTTATTAGGATCGGCCACAATTGCTTTTTGCAGCGTGGTAACCGCTTGGGCAGTATCGTCGGCATCTTCATAAGCAGAGGCAGCCAGATCCAGGGTCGCAGCGTCGCCCGGGTTGAGCAGCTGTCGGAGCGTGACCAGCGCCTCTTTCGGCTCGTGCGCCATCAGTTGGACGGCTGCGAGCAGGCGACGCTCCTCCGTATCGTTCGGCCGTAGGGCAAGAGCCTGCTGAAAAACGGCGACGGCACGACCCAGTTGTTTGAGCCTAACCAGGCAGATGCCGTACGCATGCAGTGCTGACAATTGTGAGTCAAGCAACCTGCCCACCTTCTGGAAATGCACGACGGCAGCCCCGCAGTCTCCCCGACGATACTCCAGGACAGCTAACATCGCCTGGCCAGTGCGGTCTTCGGGGCGCAACCGCAGCACGTGCTGGATCAGTGGAATGGCAGCGGCGTTGCCGGCGTCATATTCGATCTGGGCAGCGCCTTGCAAAGCAGGCAGATATTCGGGAGAAATTTGCAGTGCCTGGTGGAAGGACACCAGGGCTTCTTTGCTTTTGTGTTCGGCCGCATAAGCCGCACCTTGCATCGCCCATAGCTGCGAGTCATTGGGCGATTCCTGAAGCGCCGAATCGAGCAAGGCGAGCGCTCTGCCGAATTGGTGGTTCTCGAGCGCCGCCGCGATTGCGCCAACGCGGTTTTCGGAGGCTTGCGCAGATACGCGCAACGGAAGACCGGAGAGAAGGGCCACGGTCGCGAGAAGTCCGGCTAGAGCCTTGGCGAAAGACATCCGGATCCTCAGTACAGCAGTCATAACCTAACCTACGCCGAGATCGTGGACTAGAAAATTTGCCCCTGGGGTCGGGTCCGTCAACTGCATTCAATCGGTGGCCTTGCCCCCGAAAGAAGGATCCCCGGCGCCCTCCTCAGAGCGTCGAGGCTGCGTGGCTGTCGCGATCACACCCGGGTCAGAATGTGATCCTGCCTCCGATCTGCCAATTGCGTGGAAGTTGTTGGGCAGTGGCCTTGCCAAACGATCCATCGGCCAAATTAGTGTCGAAGCTTGTGA
>QHXE01000318.1:0-5828 GCA_003222835.1 Acidobacteriota bacterium
GAGCAGCTCGCGCGACAGTTGAACGGAACCACCAATTAAAACCCGGGCCTAATGAACTAACGGTCCCGATCGCGCTGTGGTTGACCGGCAAAGCCGCCACTGACAGTCGCGAATTGCTCTGGTACCGGCTGCGTTATCAAATCACGCCGGCTTCTTCATCTCAGTTCGATCAAGTCAGCAGCGTCGTCTCGCTTTCAGAAATCACTCCCGACATCTTCGCGGTCAGCGTCGCCACTGCCCGAAAGGCTCAGGAAGGCGCGGCCTATAGGCTGCGGGTAAGGACTGTGCATCCGCTGACTTTGAAAGCCGTCGGCGGAGTAAACATCAGCGCCGAAATCAAATTCGATGGCTACGATCGAGACGATGTCGTGCTGAAACATTCCGCGCGCACTGACGGCAGTGGATTTGCGACCCTCGACTTTCAGATTCCGCAGAATGTCGAAGGTAGCGAAGGAGAGATTAAGGTCACCGCCCACCGTGGGATTCTGATCGAGAGCGCGGAGTCCGAAGTCAACATAGATCGCTACGCGCAAGTGATGGTGAGCACCGACAAGCCTCTTTACCAGCCAGGGCAGACGTTGCATACACGAGTCTTGATGTTTGATTCGTCGCGTCATGCCCTCGGCAATCAGAAGGCGACGTTAAAGATTTCTGACCCGGAGAACACGACGGCCTTTCGCACTGAGATCAATTCGTCGCGATTTGGCGTGGCCAGCGCCGACTGGCCGATTCCCGATAATACGCGTCTCGGCGATTATCGAATCGAAGTCCAACTGGAAGACGATAAGCACGACGACTCTTACGGCGCCACCACAGTGAAATTCAGCCGGTACGATTTGCCCAACTTCACAGTCAACGTAAAGCCGGATCGCGCATATTACCTGCCCGAACAGGATGCCGCGGTTGAAGTGAACGCGGATTACTTGTTTGGCCAGCCGGTCAAGCGCGGACACGTGCGCGTGGTGCGCGAAACCGAGCGGCAATGGAATTATCGCGAGCAGAAATGGGAGACGGAGGAAGGCGACAAGTACGAAGGCGACGTCGACGGAGAAGGGCGCTTTGTCGCACATGTGAAGCTGAGTGAAGAGCACGCGAAGCTGAAGGAGGAAGACTATTCGCGCTATACGGATTTGTCTTACGCAGCTTATTTCACGGATGCGACAACCAACCGTACTGAGCAACGCCGTTTTGATTTGCGTCTGAGCAAAGACGCGATTCACGTTTATGTAGTTGGGCGAAACTATCGTCAGGCGCGCGACTTTCCGCTCGAGTTCTATGTTTCGACTTCTTATGCCGATGGCACGCCCGCGTCATGCGAAGTCGCAGTCAGTCGAGTTTGGGACGAAGACGAATCGCGTGCAGAACTCTTGCTGCGCACTATCAAGACGAATCGGTATGGCCTCGCTAAAGTAAGCGCGTTGACGCTGCCGAAGGATTCTGACGAAGATGCCGACGTGTCGCTCATGTTTCGCTCGCGCGATGACAAAGGAGCAACCGGCAAGCACACTGAGAATCTTAACCTCAGCGACAAACCGATCGCCCGCATCACCACAGACAAGTCTCTGTATCGCGACGGGGAACCGATTCACGCTGAGATTGTCGCCAATCAATCAGACCTGACGCTGGCAGTGGACACGATTAACGAAGAGAAGGTTCTTCAGTCTCAGTTAGTTCATCTGCAAAAAGGGCGAGCGTCGCTGGTAATTCCGTATCGCGCAGAATTCTCCGGCGCGATAACCTTGGCGGCCTATGCGCCGGCAGCAGGCGAGGATGACGACTTTGCGTACAACTCACGCACGATCCTGTATCCGCACGATCGCGATTTGAAGTTGAAACTCGCTCTGAATCAGGAAAGTTATCGACCGGGGGAGGAAGCGAGTGCAAACTTTCTCACGCGCGCGGCGACCGGCGGTGCGGCCGAAAGCGCGCTGGGCATCGTCATCTTTGATAAGGCAGTCGAAGAGCGAGCGCGCACCGATCGAGAGTTCGGCGGCGGTTATGGCTTTTATGGCGCCTACTGCTATCTCAGCGGCTGCAACGGTGACGTCGCCGGAGTGACTCGTAAAGATCTCGACCGCGTGGACCTGTCGAAGCCCTTGCCCAAGGGATTGGATCTGGTCGCCGAGGTGCTGTTGACCAATTATGGATTCGAGCCGCGCTTCTTTCACAGCGAGACTTATGACGCGAACCCAGTGCGCGTGTTCAAGGACTTCATTGGATATCAAATCGATCCTCTGAAGGACCGTCTCGAATCAGAATACAAACTGAACTGCGACTATCCGACGGACGAAGCCGCGCTGCGACGTTTCGCGTCGACTGCGGGAATTGCCTTTGACGAACTGCTTGATCCGTGGGAGACGCCTTATCGCACTTCTTTCTTTGCCCAGGGCGCGGCGGATGTTCTGGAGATGACGAGCGCGGGCGCGGACAAACAATTCAACACCGCGGATGATTTCACGGTGCTGCGTATCGAGCGGCCCTACTTTCGCTTCACCGGCGAAGCTATCAATCGCGGCATCCAGCGTTTTCACTCACGCACGGGCCAATTCATTCGCGATGCAGGAACTTTGAAGCGCGAGCTGAGGCAGGAAGGAATCGATTTAGATTCACTCCACGATCCATGGGGCGAACCGTATCGTCTCGATTTCGGAGTGAGCCAGACAAAATTCCAAATCTTCGTGCGCAGCAGTGGACCTGACAAGCGGTTCGCGCCAAAAAGCGATGACGACGTGCTGCTCTGGACTTCATCGATCGATTACTCGACCGACTTGCAGGCCAGGGTCGATGCGGCCCTGATTGCTTACTTCAAAGTGACTTCGCACCTTCCACAGAGCGATGCCGACTTCAATGCGGCTTTGAAACAATCGGGAATCAGTCGTGATGAATTGCGTGACCCGTGGGGCCGGCTTTACTACGCGACTTTCAAGCACAATGCGATCTATGGCAATCGCGTCACGATTTACAGTTATGCGAGCTATGGCGAGAAGCCGAAAGAGAAAACCGAGTTGACGCCGGTCACACAGCAAATCAACTACATCTATCTGCGCAGCGACGGCGAAGACGGCAAGGAAGGCACGGCGGACGATTTCAACGTCGCAACTTTTTCACGATTGATCGCCGAACAAGCGGGAACCGAAAGTATCCCGCAGTCAGTCAAGCCGGGCGTGATCTTGCCCGGATCGACGGGAGCAATTACCGGAACAGTGACAGATCCGAATGGCGCCGTCGTCGCGGGAGTGACAGTGACCGCAAAGAACCTGCGCACTTCCATCGAATATACCGCCAAAACTAGCGACGAAGGAATTTACATCATTAGAAATTTGCCCGTCGGTTCTTATGAAGTAACGCTTGACGCGCCGGCTTTCAAACGCGCAACCATAACGAATGTGGTTGTTCGTTCTTCAAGCGTTACTCAGTTGAATGTAGCGGTCGAAGTCGGAGCGGTGACGGAAACAGTGACAGTCACTGCCAGCGCCCCCGACCAGACGCTTAACATGAGCGCAACTCAGGTTAGCGAACTACCGGTTAACGGAAGAAACTCTTCACTGCTTCGACTGGCTCCGGGCGTCGTTGGTCCGAATAGCCAAGTAATCTCCACCCCGCGCCTACGTGAATATTTTCCCGAAACTCTGGTGTGGCAGCCTTCCCTGGAAACCGACAAGCAAGGACGCGCGCAGTTGAACTTCAAGCTCGCCGACAACATCACAACCTGGAAAATGTCGGTCATCGGGTCCACCGAAGACGGCCAGATCGGAACGGTCGAAAAAGAGATCAAAGCTTTCCAGCCCTTCTTTGTCGAACACGATCCGCCGCGAATTTTGACGGAAGGCGATGAGATTTCTCTGCCGGTGATCGTGCGCAACTATCTCGATCGAGCGCAGACCGTCAACCTGCAAATCAAACCGGAGAGTTGGTTCGCTTTGCTCGGGCCGGCGACGAAGAGCGTCAACGTTGCGGCCGGGGATGCGACGCGCGGTACTTTTGATTTTCGCGCGAGTGCCTCAGTGAAAGACGGCAAGCAACGAATCACGGCGACGGCCGCCGAAGCAAACGACGCGATCGAGAAGCCCGTGACTGTGCATCCCGATGGCGAAGAGAGATCGGTGGCCGCGAGTGATGTCATATCGGACAACGCCACGCTCACGCTCGAGATTCCGCAAACTGCTGTGCCGAATTCGGGGCGGTCGGAGTTGAAAATCTATCCCAACCTGTTGGCGCACGTCTCGGAAAGCGTCGAAGCGATCATGGAGCGGCCTTACGGTTGCGGAGAGCAAACAATCTCCTCTACTTATCCAAGTCTGTTGTGGCTTAAGCATTACCAGCGTGTCGGCCCGCCCGCTACCCCAGGCGGCTCTGACATGCGCGCGAAGGCCGAGCGCTATCTCCGCGCAGGTTATGCTCGCTTGTTGAATTACCGCGATGAGAGTGGTGGCTTCACTTACTGGGGACGTGGCCAGCCTGATCCGGCACTTACTGCTTATGCGCTGCGGTTTCTGAGCGAAGCGCGCGGATTGATCGCCGTCGATGATGACGTGATCAATCAGGCGCGCGTCTGGCTCATCAAACAGCAACGAGCGGATGGGAGTTGGGCGGCGTATGACTATGGCGACAAGCTCGAGGACAAGCGCCGCACGGCAATGCTCACCGCATATCTTGCGCGCGTCCTGGCGATGACGAAGAGCCAGCCCGGATCATCTGTTAAGGGAACCGCTCCGGCGCAAAAACCTGACCAATCGTCGTTTGTGCTCAAACACACCCTCGATTATTTGTCGCTTCGCGTAGAAGAGAGCGACGAGCCTTACTTGATCGCGTCATACGCGCTGGCCCTGATCGATGCAAACGATCGAGCGCGGGCAGAGAAAGCGATCGCAAAACTGCGATCGCTTGCGCACGAGGAGAACGGCGCGAGCTATTGGTCACTCGAAACCAACACGCCGTTCTACGGTTGGGGACTGGCGGGCCGGGTCGAGGCGACCGCGTTGGTGGTGCAGGCGCTGGCGCATTACGAGTCTGAACCGGAAGCGTTAACGACCGGGTCCGCCGTTAAGAAAAGCAATGCGGGCGAGACGCCCGCGCTCCCAGTAAGAAATCAATTAATCGACCGTGGTCTGTTGTTTCTGCTCCGCGAAAAAGATCGGTACGGCGTTTGGTACTCGACGCAAGCGACGATCAATGTCCTGGATGCGCTGCTGGTTTTGCTGGCGCGCGACGTTAATGCCGCTTCTGGCAACCCGCAGACTGTCGAGATCCTCGTGAACGGGCGCAGCGTGAAGTCGATCGACTTGCCGGAATCTAAACGCTTGATAAGTCCGATCACGATCGACCTCTCGCAATTTCTGCAAACTGGGGTGAATCGCGTTGCGATCAGACGTGCGCGAGGAAGCTCACCCGCGTCAGCGCAGGCGGTCGTGACTTACTACTTGCCCTGGCCCGAATCCGTAGCAATACACGAAGCAAACCGGCGCGCGAACGGGGCGATCAGTCTGCGGCTGGTTACCAGTTTCGACAAGACTGAAAGCAAAATCAGCGATCAAATCAACTGTCACGTCGAAGCCGAGCGCGTCGGTTTTCGTGGTTATGGAATGATGTTGGCTGAGATTGGATTACCGCCAGGTGCTGATGTCGATCGTGCTTCGCTCGACACCGCGATGAAGGGAGCGGATTGGAGCATCAGTCAGTACGACATCCTTCCCGATCGCGTGGTCGTCTATCTGTGGCCGAGAGCCGGTGGGACAAAATTCGATTTCAAGTTCCGTCCGCGATTTGGCCTGAACGCGCAAACAGCCGCGTCGATCATTTATGACTACTACAATCCCGAAGCGCGCGCG